>NZ_CBAZRM010000047.1:0-3054 GCF_964834465.1 Jezberella sp. | reverse complement strand
CCCAGTTTATCGTTTTTAACCCTGAGTGCGTTTGGTTTTGGCGTGGTCGCGGCGCTTGCTGCCGTGATGCCGAACGCGATGTTGTTTGGTGCTTTTTTAGTCGCGCTTGGGCTAACCACGCAAATGTTTACCACCACGGCCAACAGCTTCGTGCAGCTTTCAACCGACCCCGCCATGCGTGGGCGCGTGATGGCGATATATATGGGGATATTTTTAGGCTGCACTCCGTTGGGCGCACCTTTGGTGGGTTGGGTGGCTGACGCGTTCGGGCCGCGTTGGGCTTTAGGCGTCGGCGCGACGGCGGGTTTTATTACCGCGGCAATTGGTGCGTTGTATAAAAATAAGGTGCGTCAGGCGAAGGAAAGGTTGGCGGATTAATCTGCAGCTTTTCCGTAGTCTGACTGTTAATTGAATCAATAAGAATGCCCGTTGCAAAAAAACTGCAGCGGGCATTTTTTAATGCATAGTCGGTTGACGAAATTCATCAAGCCAAACGTTGACTGTTATGACGCTGGATTGAGCTTGTCTTGCGTCTTGGTGTCAAAATCGCTGGCCTCATGGCGTTCATGCAGTTGCTCGGACAACTCGCCATTGACCTTGTTGACCATGCGCCCACGTTTGACCGCGGGGCGCGCGGCAATTTGATCGGCCCAGCGCTGTACATGTTTGTATTCATGGGTGCTCAAAAATTCGGCGGCATTATAAACCCAGCCTTTGACCAATCCGCCGTACCAAGGAAACACCGCGATATCCGCAATCGTATATTGGTCTCCGGCTAGGAATTGGTTATCCGCCAAACGGCGATCTAATACATCGAGTTCACGTTTAACTTCCATCGCAAAACGGTCAATAGCGTATTCAATCTTAGTTGGCGCATAAGCGTAAAAGTGACCAAATCCACCGCCTAAATACGGTGCGCTGCCCATTTGCCAAAACAACCAATTTAAGGTTTCAGTGCGAGTGGCAATGTCTGTCGGTAAAAATGCGCCAAACTTTTCAGCTAAATAAAGCAAGATCGAACCCGATTCAAATACCCGAATCGGCGTGTCGCTGCTGCGATCCATTAGTGCGGGAATCTTAGAATTAGGATTGACGTCCACAAAGCCTGATCCGAACTGATTACCGTCACCGATTTTGATTAACCACGCATCGTATTCTGCGCCGCTGTGACCGAGCGCCAGTAACTCTTCCAACATGATGGTGACTTTGACGCCGTTAGGTGTGGCCAGTGAATAGAGTTGCAGCGGATGGCGACCAATCGGCAATTCTTTGTCGTGGGTTGCGCCAGCAATCGGGCGATTAATGCTGGCGAACGTGCCGCCGTTAGGTTTTACCCAAGTCCATACTTTTGGTGGGACGTATTCTACGGAATCTGTCATGGTATTTCTCGCAATGTTCAAAAAGCCGACGGGCGGCGAAAGGGGCTGAAATGTGAAAGGCGTAGTTTAAGGGTTTTTGCAGAAATTAGTTTCGGCGCGATATTGCGCATTTATTTTTACTTCCAATGTGACGGAACACACCGATCAGTTTCGTACCTTGTGGCTTACTTATCGCATCGTAAGCGCGATAAAGAAAGGAATAACCATGAAAACCGATCCGCAAATTCAGCAAGATGTCATCGCCGCATTGAAAGCCGATGCGCTGTTAGCGGGCAGCGATATTGAGGTCGCTGTGAAAGATGGAGTGGTGACCTTAACGGGAATAGTCAGCTCTGAATTGATTACAACGATGGCGCAAGCAGCCGCCATTAATATCGCTGACGTGAAACGTGTCGAGCAAAGTATTCAAATAGAGACGGCGAGCGAATTGCGCGATGAGCAGGACCTATCGGCTTTTCGTCGCAGCAGCCCGATTGATTTTTAAGCGCCGGTTAGCAGCAAAATTCCTAGCCCAAACATGGTCGCTGCAATCAGCGTATCCAACACGCGCCAAGCGGCAGCGCGGTTGAATAGTGGGCGCAGCAAACGCGCGCCAAATCCCAAGGAGAAAAACCAGGTAAAGCTAGACAACACCGCACCCAGCCAAAAATACCATTTACCCGCGCCACGATTATTCGCCAACGATCCTAACAAAATCACCGTATCCAAATACACGTGCGGATTAAGAAAAGTAAACGCCAAACAGGTAGCAACCGCCACACCGAGCGATGCGCCCACTTTGTCATCAACCGTCAGCGGTTGTGGATGCAAGGCACGCTTGGCCGCAAGCCAGCCATAAGCCAGTAAAAATGCCGCACCGCCATAACGGGTAACTGTCACCACCATCGGCGCAGATTGAATTAAGGCGCCCATTCCCGCAATCCCCGCCGCGATCAACAAGGCATCCGACAATGCGCAAATTAGCACTACGGGCAACACATACTCACGCCGAATTCCTTGGCGCAGTACGAAGGAATTTTGTGCGCCGATGGCGATGATGAGAACGGCGCCCGAGAGGAAGCCAGCAATAAGATCGTTAGTCATGATGTGAATAAGTTAGTAGTTTTAGCAAATTGTATTTCCTGCGTTAAAATTAGTAAAACTAATCTTTCTAACGAACCATTAGAATAGCTAATCATGAAAATCGATAACGCCCAACTCGCCGCCTTTGCCGCCGTGCTCACCGAAGGGAACTTTGATCTAGCAGCGCGCAAGCTCAACGTGACGCCATCTGCCATCAGTCAACGGATTAAATTATTAGAAGATCGCATCGGCCAAATCCTGATTCAACGCACCATTCCCTGCCAAGCCACCGCCGCCGGTCGCATGCTGTGGCGCTACGCGGAAGAAGTAGCATTACTCGAATCCGAAGTGTTTTCCGCGCTGGGAATTGAGAAAGAACTTCAATCGACCAAAGTGCGTATCCCGATTGTGGTCAACGCTGATTCGTTAGATAGCTGGTTCGCGCTGGTGCTGGAATCAGTTGCGCTAGATGGAACGATGGTCTTGGATATTCGCGCCGAAGATCAAGATCATTCGCTCGCCATGCTGCGCGAAGGTAACGTGATGGCAGGCATCAGCACCAGTCCCAACGCAATTCAAGGCTGCAAAGTTGAAGCCTTAGGCGTAATGCGCT
>NZ_CBAZRM010000046.1:0-3067 GCF_964834465.1 Jezberella sp. | reverse complement strand
TCTGCGCATAGCCTTTTGCTTCGCCACCAAACTTCTTCGAGAGAACCGTGGTGATTGCTGCGGTCAGAGTGGTCTTGCCGTGGTCAACGTGGCCGATGGTGCCAACGTTGACGTGGGGCTTGGTACGTTCGAACTTTTCTTTTGCCATGATTTTTCCTGTAACTAATTATTTGCCGCGAGCTGCGATGATTTCATCAGCAACGTTTTTAGGTGCTTCGGAATAATGCTTGAACTCCATGGTGTAGGTCGCACGACCCTGCGTGAGAGAACGCAAGTTAGTCGAGTAACCAAACATCTCAGCAAGAGGCACTTCGGCCTTAATGACCTTACCACCACCGACCATGTCGTCCATCCCCTGCAACATGCCACGACGTGAGGATAAATCACCCATCACAGTACCGGCATAGTCCTCTGGTGTCTCTACTTCAACAGCCATCATCGGCTCAAGAAGAACTGGGCTAGCCTTACGCATGCCGTCTTTAAAGGCCATTGAAGCAGCCATACGGAACGCGTTTTCGTTCGAGTCAACGTCGTGATATGAACCGAAGAACAAAGTCGCCTTGACGTCAACAACAGGATAACCAGCAAGGATACCAGCGGGCAAGGTTTCTTCGATCCCCTTATTCACTGCAGGGATGTATTCACGGGGAACAACACCACCCTTGATCGCATCCACAAACTCATACCCACCGCCTGGTGGCAACGGTTCTAATTTCAGCACCACGTGACCGTACTGACCACGACCGCCCGACTGCTTAACGAATTTGCCTTCGATTTCTTCGCATACTTTGCGGATCGTTTCGCGATAGGCAACCTGTGGTTTACCCACATTGGCCTCAACGCTGAACTCACGCTTCATACGGTCGACGATGATTTCGAGGTGAAGTTCGCCCATCCCTGAAATAATGGTCTGACCCGACTCTTCATCCGTACGGACACGGAAAGATGGATCTTCCTGTGCCAGACGCGACAAAGCAAAACCCATTTTTTCTTGGTCAGCTTTTGTCTTAGGCTCAACCGCCTGCGAAATCACGGGCTCGGGGAAGATCATTCGCTCAAGCATGATGTGCGCATCGATATCACAAAGTGTTTCGCCCGTGGTCACGTCTTTTAAGCCGACAACGGCGGCGATATCGCCTGCAACAACTTCTTTGATCTCTTCACGGTTATTCGCGTGCATCTGCAGAATACGACCGATACGCTCTTTCTTACCCTTGATTGGGTTGTAAATGGTATCGCCGGATTTCAGAATGCCAGAATAAACACGAACGAACGTCAATTGACCGACGTAAGGATCCGTCATCAACTTGAAGGCCAAGGCAGAAAACTTTTCACTGTCTTCTGCTTTACGGCTGGTTTCCGTACCGTCATCAAGCTCACCTTTCACGGGTGGAATATCCACCGGTGATGGCAGGTACTCGATCACTGCGTCGAGCATACGCTGAACGCCTTTGTTTTTGAACGCAGTCCCGCACAGCATTGGCTGAATCTCGCACGCAATCGTACGCGTGCGGATGCCAAGCTGAATTTCTGCTTCAGTCAGATCGCCAGCTTCCAGATATTTATCCATCAGCTCTTCTGACGACTCCGCAGCCGCTTCGACCATTTTCTCACGCCATTCTTTGGCCGACTCAACGAGCTCAGCTGGAATGTCGCCGTATTCGAATTTAATACCTTGGCTCGCTTCGTCCCAGATGATCGCCTTCATTTTAATAAGGTCAACAACACCCTGGAAGTTTTCTTCAGCGCCGATAGGAATCACGACAGGCACCGGATTCGCACGCAAACGAGTCTTCAACTGGTCGTAGACCTTGAAGAAGTTCGCGCCGGTACGGTCCATCTTATTGACGAAGGACAACCGCGGCACTTTATATTTGTTCGCTTGGCGCCAAACAGTTTCTGACTGGGGCTGAACACCACCCACAGCACAGTAAACCATGCAGGCGCCATCCAGCACGCGCATCGACCGTTCGACTTCAATGGTGAAGTCAACGTGGCCGGGGGTATCAATCACATTGATACGGTGCTCTGGATATTGCGCAGCCATACCACTCCAGAAGGCGGTAGTCGCCGCTGAAGTGATCGTGATACCGCGCTCTTGTTCTTGCTCCATCCAGTCCATGGTGGCTGCGCCATCATGCACTTCGCCAATCTTGTGATTGACACCGGTATAGAACAGGATACGTTCTGTGGTTGTGGTCTTCCCTGCGTCAATGTGGGCAGAGATACCGATGTTGCGGTAGCGCTCGATCGGGGTTTTACGGGCCATGGTTGAGTCCTTAGATTACCAACGGAAATGACTGAATGCTTTGTTAGCATCCGCCATCTTGTGCGTGTCATCGCGCTTTTTCATGGCAGCGCCGCGGCCTTCTGCTGCATCAAGCAGCTCGCCAGCTAAACGCAAATCCATTGATTTTTCACCGCGCTTTTTCGCAGCTTCGCGCAACCAGCGCATAGCCAGTGCCAAACGACGGACCGGACGAACCTCGACCGGAACTTGATAATTGGCACCACCCACGCGGCGGCTTTTTACTTCGACAATCGGCTTGATGTTATTGATGGCCAAGTTAAAAACCTCAATCGGCTCTTTACCAGTCTTGACCTGAACCTGCGCGAGCGCACCGTAGACAATACGCTCAGCCACGGCTTTCTTGCCGGACAACATCACAACGTTCATAAATTTTGCGAGCTCTACGCTACCGAACTTAGGATCGGGCAGAATATCGCGCTTGGGAACTTCACGACGACGGGGCATTTCAATTCCTTGTGTCTATTCAGGCGGGCCTCAGTCTTGCTGTGCCCTAAAGCAACCATGTTGGTTACTTCCTTACGATTCTAGGTTGTGACCATCACAACCCGTTGCACTATTCATGTTTAACACTACTGCAATACATTTTTATGACGGCAAAAAGGGCATTAGCCTTTTGCTTGTTTCGGGCGCTTTGCACCGTATTTAGAACGAGATTGCTTCCGATCTTTAACGCCTTGCAGATCGAGCGAACCACGAACAATGTGATAACGAACACCTGGCAAATCTTTTACGCGACCGCCGCGCACAAGCACCACT
>NZ_CBAZRM010000045.1:0-3202 GCF_964834465.1 Jezberella sp. | reverse complement strand
CGTTAGGCTCCTCCCGCCCGATTCGTCAAATGACTTGCAATATATATTATCGTATGTATAATTTGAGCTATGAAATTTACGTGGCGGGAATCTAAGCGCAAGACCAACCTGAAGAAACACGGCTTTGATTTTGCCCAGTCCGAACAGGTATTCAACGGCCCGACAATCACGATAGAAGATTCCCGCGATTACTACGGCGAACAACGTTTCAATACCACCGGATTTTTAGGAACTACCATCGTGACGATTAGCCATACCGAAACAAAAGATCAAATCCACGTTATTGCGTATTTCGGAGCATCGTGACCGGTCATTTCGCTAAGTCGTGACCAGTGATTTCGGTCTATCGTGACCGGCTGTTTCGCTACATCGTGACCGATTTTAGGCATCGAGTGAAATGACCGGTCACGATAGAGTGAAACAAAAATCAGCAAGAAATAGGTGTTGCGCATGAACTAGGAGACCGAGCATTTTCCCTCGATTTTGAAGGGGAAATGAAATGCCGGTTAAACAAGTATCCATGCGTAAAATTAAAGAATGTCTTCGTTTGAAATGGTCGTGTGGGTTGTCACACGAGCAGATAGCAAAAGCCTTAGAGTTGTCTAAAGGCGTCATCAGCAAATATGCCCAGCTTGCCAAAGCTGCTGGCCTAGATTGGGACAAGGTTTCATTGCTTGATGAAACCGCACTCCAGCATCTGTTAATCCCCAACACCAAACGCACGCGAGGCGCACCACGCCCCCTGCCGGATTGGGCAATCGCTCACCGCGAGATGCACAAAAAAGGCATGACTTTGCTGCTGTTATGGGAGGAATATGTCGAAGCCAACTGCGGTGTTGCCACGTACCGCTACACGCAGTTTTGCAACCTGTATCACGATTACGCGGCCACGCTCAAACGCTCCATGCGCCAGATACACCGCGCCGGCGAAAAACTGTTCATCGACTATGCCGGCCCCACTGTGCCGCTCATCGATCAACTCTCGGGTGAAATCACTCAAGCGCACATCTTTGTGGCTGTGCTGGGTGCCTCCAATTACACCTACGTGTGTGCTACGGCCAGAGAGACGCAAGCGGACTGGTTGCACGGCTTAACGTGTGCGCTGAACTTTATCGGCGGCGTGCCGGAAATGATTGTGCCCGACTGCCCCAAAGCACTGGTAAAAGATGCAGACCGTTATGAGCCGATAATCAATCGTGTAGCACAAGACTGTGCCCGTCACTATGGCACGGTGATCTTGCCGGCGCGTCCGCGTCATCCCCAAGACAAAGCACTTGCAGAGGTCGGCGTGCAAATCGTGGAACGCTGGATATTGGCACGATTGCGTCATCAGCATTTCTTCAATTTGACCGAACTCAATCTGGCCATCCGCTCGCTGTTGGATAATTTGAATCATCGCCCTTTCCAGAAGAAAGACGGCTGTCGTGAAGAGTGGTTTTTATTGCTGGATCGCCCCCACCTCAAAGCACTGCCGCCCCATCCTTACGAGTTGGCCACCTTCAAATTCTGCAAGGTCAACATCGACTATCACGTTGACATTGAAGGACATTACTATAGTGTGCCGCACAGCCTCGCAAGGCAAGAACTAGAAGCGCGTATCACGCTCACCACAGTGGAATTACTGCATCGCGGAAGTCGTGTTGCGTGCCATGCCAAGAGCGCCAAACGGGGTGCCCACACTACGGTGGCGGAGCACATGCCGGCATCGCACCGTGCGCATTTGGAATGGTCGCCACAACGCCTACTGGACTGGGGGCGCGACATTGGCCCAAGCACACGTTGCATCGTGGATTATCAACTGACAAGCAAACCGCATCCAGAGATGGGCTACCGCTCGTGTCTGGGCTTACTGACGCTGGCTCGCCAGTACAGCAAAGAAAGACTTGAGGCGGCATGTGCCAGAGCGGTGGCACTGGGCGCACTCAACCGCAGCTCGGTCATCAATATATTGAAAGCCGGACTGGACAGTAAACCGCTACCCATGACGCCCACCGAACAAAAAACTGCACAAGCAGATTGGGTTTCACCGGCCCATGAAAACGTGCGTGGATCAGACTATTACCACTAATAACAACGCCATCAAGCCCAACTTATTGCGGCAATAAAAAGCACCACATTTACACACAGTACCTATTTGCAGCTTAACCCAAGAAAGGAAACAAACGATGTTAATACAACACACCATGACACAACTGAAATCACTGAAACTGGATGGCATGGCACGCGCACTGGAGGAACAACAGATCATGCCAGCCAGTCAGTCGCTGACATTTGAAGATCGGCTGAGTCTGCTGGTCGAGCGAGAAATCGTCTGGCGCGACAACCGCAGATTGGAGCGTCTATTACGTCAAGCCAAACTCAAACAGGCACAAGCCTGCATGGAGGATATCGACTATCGCGGCAGTCGCGGATTGGACAAGCGTTTGATGGTCACGCTGGCCGGATGTGATTGGATACGCCATTCGCAAAACGTACTGCTGACTGGAGCCACCGAGGCTGGCAAGTCGTGGCTTGCTTGTGCCTTGGGCAATCAAGCCTGCCGCCAAGGATTCTCGGTCTTGTATATGCGCGTGCCGCGTTTGGTGGAACAGTTGCGTATCGCTCACGGTGACGGAAGCTTTGGGAAATTACTGGCACAGTTGGCCAAGATTGACGTGTTGCTGTTGGATGATTGGGGATTGACGCCGCTGCAATCGTCCGAGCGGCATGATTTGCTGGAGGTCGTGGATGATCGGGTCAATACACGTTCTACGATTATCACCAGCCAGTTGCCCGTAGATCATTGGCATGCATGGTTGAATGATCCAACTTTGGCAGATGCCATTCTCGACCGGTTGGTGCATGCATCACACCGCGTTGCACTGAAGGGAGAATCGCTCAGAAAAAACACACTGACACCGCTTTGATGTATTCTATCGTGACCGATTGAGGTGAAATTTTAACCCCGCGCAACACCCTTCAAACTGCGGTCACGATAGACCGAAACAACCGGTCACGTTGAGCGAAATACGCACATTAATCGACTTAAAATGATCAAGATCTACAAATAAAACAGAAAATGGTGCCCCACTCCGCTGTGCCAAACGAATAAATCGGTCACAAAATGTATAGTATGCTCTGGCATTAAACAAGTTTGTCAGAGGATCTCGCGCAGCCAATTGAGTAAGCTTCTCATTAGATTCAACCATTGCATGAAAAAATG
>NZ_CBAZRM010000044.1:0-3279 GCF_964834465.1 Jezberella sp. | reverse complement strand
TTTGGTTGCTTGCGGTATTTCGCACCCGTGCACGACCTTCGATAAATGGGCGCTGATGTTGATTGCCAACGACAACTACCAAGTTGTTTCCGCTATCAATACCTTTTTTTAAAGTTGAGCCGGCCCACTATGCAATTCGATATCGTCATCAGAAACGCCACCGTCATCGACGGCACTGGCAGCCCTGCCTATTTGGCTGATCTGGGTATTAGTAACAAGAAAATCGCCGCCTTGGCGCAGCCACAATCTAAATCGATCAACGGCGCTATGATTATCGACGCAACCGGCTTAGTAGTGAGTCCAGGTTTTATCGACGTACACACCCACGATGATCGCGAGCTAATCGATCATCCCGCCATGCTACCTAAATTAACGCAAGGCGTAACCACGGTCATTACGGGTAATTGCGGCATCAGCTTAGCCCCGTGGAAAGCAGATCGCGAAGTGCCCGCGCCCTTAAATTCAATCGGCCAGCAAACCGACTATCGCTATGCCAGCGTCGCAAACTATTCGGCAGCAGTGCGCGCCGCCCAACCGGCGATTAATGTGGGCATGTTGATCGGCCATTCCACATTGCGCGTGAACGCGGTTAACGAGTTAACTCGCGGAGCCAATGAAGCTGAAATCGAAGCGATGCAAGCGCTGCTCGAAGAAGGCATGCAAGCCGGAGCGCTAGGATTTAGTTCAGGCTTGTTTTACCAAACCAGCAAAGCTGCCGATAATAACGAAGTCATCGCATTAGCCAAAGTCGCCGCGCAAGCAGGTGGCGTGTACACATCGCATATTCGCGATGAATACAACGGCGTGATGGCATCGTTAGCCGAAGCCTGCGACGCCGGCGTCGCTGCCAACCTGCCAGTAATCTTATCGCACCATAAATGCGCTGGCCCCGCCAATTGGGGCCGCACGACAGAGACACTGGCCTATATCGAACAACGTCGCACACAACAAGCATTAGGGCTTGATGCCTATCCCTACACGGCAGGTTCGACCGTGCTCGACCCTGCTTATGTCGATGGCATCATCCGCATCATGGTGAGTTTTTCTAAACCCTTCCCTGACATGGCGGGGCGCGATTTAGCCGACATCGCTGCTGAGTGGAAGGTAGACCAACAAGAAGCAGCACGCCGTTTGCATCCGGCTGGCGCGGTGTATTTTCAAATGCGCGAAGACGATGTGCAGCGCGTATTGAGCTACCCGCACACGATGATAGGCTCGGACGGATTGCCGCACGACAGCCATCCGCACCCGCGTTTATGGGGCGCATTCCCGCGCGTGCTTGGTCATTATTGCCGCGACGAGCGTTTGTTTAACTTGGCGGATGCAGTGCACAAAATGACGGGGCTGTCGGCGAAAAATTTTGGCATCAAAAAGCGCGGTCAAATTGATTTGGGTTACTGGGCTGACTTAGTTATTTTTGACCCTGCTACGATCTCAGATCAGGCCACTTTTGCCCAACCTAAAGTGGCGGCTAAAGGCATACATTGGGTGCTGGTCAATGGTGAAATTGCGCTAGATAATTCCGGCCCAACCAAGGCACGCAATGGACAAGTTTTGCATCGTCAAAACGATTAATTTATTTCGCTCTCACAAAATCTCAATTCCTATGACAAGCGCACCTTCACTCGCCGCCTATTTATCCTCCATCCCCTTGGTGGCAATTCTGCGCGGCATCCAAACGCACGAATGCCAAGCGATTGTTGATGTGCTATACGAGAGCGGTTTGCGTTGCATCGAGATTCCATTAAATTCACCGGACGCGATTCGCAGTATTGAAGTACTGGCTAAAACGATGCCAGCCGATTGTTTATTAGGCGCGGGTACGGTTTTAACTTTAGGCGCACTCAACGACGTCGCAAACGCGGGCGGTAAGTTAATCGTGATGCCGCATTGCGACCCAGAGCTAATCACCCATAGCGCGGCTTCTGGCTTGTATTCGATTCCGGGTGTGGCGACAGTGAGCGAAGCATTCAGCGCACTAAAACACGGGGCGAATGCGCTCAAATTATTTCCGGCTGATTCGGTTTCACCAACTGCGTTAAAAAACTGGCGCACGGTTTTACCGAAAGAGACTATTTGCCTGCCAGTCGGCGGAATCAGTCCCAACAATATGGACGCTTACTTGCAAGCGGGAGCAAATGGATTCGGCTTGGGCGCAGCCCTGTATCAGGCCGGAATGAGTGCAGAGCAAGTTAAGCACAACGCGCAACAATTTATTGCTAACTTGCCCCACACAAGGAATTAAAAAATCCCCATCATTTTTTGAGCGTCGCGCCGATTTCCTTAATCCGTCGCTCGCCAATCGCCAGCCGCTCGTCCGAGGAATGTACTGAGTAGTAACCCATCGCTAGCTCTTGCGGCGCTTTGACTGCCGAGGCGACCAAAAAGCCTACATTGGTAGCGGCTTTAAATTCCAGCGCGCCGTTGCCTTCTTCGAATACCGCCAACTCGCGCTCAAGCTGTTCGCCGTTGACCACAAGCTGCCCCGCTTGCGCGAAAGTCCATGCGATGTTGTGTTGACTGGCGGGTTGGTAAGTCCATTTGTCGCCCGCTTGCAATTCAACCCACAAATAACACACATCAAACGGCGCGGCGATTTGACTCACCAAGTTGTGATATTGGCCCACTAACAACGTTACAGGACTAGCAGTCGGAACGTTCGTCGGTTGCAAAAATTGCGCGCTCGGTTCGGCCAATTCGTGTGAGGGCGGCAAAGCAAACCACGTTTGAAAACCTTGCATCTGCGTGCCATTAAGTGGTCGTGCTTTGTGCCAAATTCCGCCACCTGTCATCACCCATTCAACGCCGCGCTGCTTGACCAAATCAACCTGCCCGCTAGAAGTGGTGTGCTCCATATCAAACGTTAGGGGAAAGGTCAGCGTGGCAATACCGGAATGCGGATGAAAGCCGAAATTAGGCCCATCGCCAACCGCATCCACATAATCCAAAAAAATAAACGGCTTGAGCAATTGCCCCAAATCGCCAGGACTCATCAGCCGCGTAATTGGGCCGTGGCGATTTCCAGCGGTACGCGCAACGATTTTTCGTGGACTGGTCATGGAAGTCTCCTGGGTTGTGTAGCGGCAATTTTACCAACATTAGATCGATTGGATTAATCTGAATCCAAATTGTGTTTCTGCCCAAAGCGATTAAATTTGGCTGACTGAATTATGTTGAACCCTACCCGCGTTGCGTTGTTCCCTTCGCGCCGCGATCGACAACCAATCCCGTGACAAGGCAATGACAGAATCAATTTAGCAGCAGATTATGACCCGTAAC
>NZ_CBAZRM010000043.1:0-3342 GCF_964834465.1 Jezberella sp. | reverse complement strand
AATCCTCCTTCGCATCGATCACGCATCAGCTAAACGGTTTTTCTGAAACTCCAGAGAACGATTGCCAATTAATCGGAAACTCCAGAGAACGATTGCCAGTTCAAAAAACTTTGACTTTGCCAGAGTTTCAGTAACTCATTGTTTTTATTGAATAATGGGCTCCAGACTTGGATTGCCAACTACAATTCTTTTCTAAACCCCGGGCTATCCTTGGCCTTCAAAATTGTGTGGCATAAATCTATTAGCAGTGTTGCATCAAAAGCCACGGCAGGAATACCACCTCGACCAGGTCGGATAAATCTAACTGGGTCACTTACCGCCATGGCTAAGTCATTGTCAACAAAAGGATTTATTGTTGAAAGCGATAAAAAATCACGCAGTTTCCCGCCATGGGTTTTTGCCTCTCCACCTAGCCCAATTGCTTGCTGCATACCGCGACCAGAAAGAACTCGAGTCTTATCATCTAGGGGTCGCCTCAGAAAACGGAAAAAATCGTACGGTATCTCGGAACCTCCAAAAATCCCGCCTTGATTTGTACGGCAATTTGCCGTATGATTGCATCAGGAGGATAAAACCATGCCCGTCGCTATCTCTACCGCCCGTCTCGAAGCCCGAATCAGCACCGATCTGCATTCGATGCTCAAGCGTGCCGCTGAACTTCAAGGTCGCACCATGACCGATTTCGTTGTGTCCGCCGTCCAAGACGCCGCACAGCGCGCCATCGAGCAAGCCGAAGTTATCCGTCTGTCTCTGGCCGATCAGGAATGCTTTGCACAGGCGCTACTGTCGCCACCGAAACCATCCCCAGCCTTGGAACGTGCCTTCGCCCGTCGCAGCAAGCTCCTACGCGCTGAATGAGCCGTGCACCGTTTCAGCTTGCACCGCTCGATGCCACGCATGACCGTGCTGCCTTCAGCAGTGATTCAGAGCCGTTGAATCGTTACTTGCGAGAGCAAGTCACCCAAGACATTCGCCGCCGCGTGGCCGCCTGCTTTGTAGCCTTGGCAGATGGGCAGCGTATCGCCGGCTATTACACCTTGGCATCGGCAAGCCTGCTGCTGGCCGATCTTCCTGCTAGCACCGGCAAGAAGCTGCCACGCTATCCGACTGTGCCAGCCGTTCGCATGGGTCGCTTGGCTGTCGATCAGGCATTTCAGGGGCAAGGTCTTGGCGGTGCGCTGCTGGCCGATGCGCTCGACCGTGCTGCCCGTTCTGAGATTGCCGCCTTCGCCCTGATTGTGGACGCCAAGGATGAGGCGGCAGCGACTTTCTACCGGCATCACGGCTTTCTTTCCTTGCCAGACTCGCCGCTTACCCTATTCTTGCCGCTGGCAACCGTCCAGCATTCTTGAACCTGAGCGTACGATTTTTTCCGTTTTCTAAGGCAACCCCCACAAGGTTGTTTCTATACGCAGTTTGGTGTTGGTGGGTGGTGCGGAAATATTGGTTGCACCACTAACTATACAGATGCAGCGCAATCTATAATTTTGAATGCTGGTGGTACTTTGAACGTCGCCCAGAGTCCATCTTTGAGAGAGGTTGAGCAAAAATTATATGATCTTTGCCCACTGAACATGCACAAATATGTAGATGCAAATTACACATCAGCTGACGGATACGTGTACGGCGAATGCAATACTGATCCAGAACCGCTTCCTGCGGCTCCTGGTGCCCCATCAAACGCTTTTAGCTATGATCACACATGGTATATTGTAATTAAAGGTTTAAAGCTTTAATTCAAATAACCAGATATAAAAAAAGGGCTTTTAAAAAGCCCTTTTTTTCTTTCTGAAGTAGTTACAGACCGCTACCTACATCTAATGAAGTACCAGTTGTAAAGCTCCATGTTTTTGTTACAGAGACGCCGTTCACAGAACCCGTAAAATTAACGACGTACTTTGTGTTCGGTAAAAATGGTGCATTGCCGATAAGATGTGCTGTATTTGTCCCTACCAATTTATTAGTATCACTACTGGACGTAATCAATGTAGCTGCCAACGGTGTGCTGCTGCCTGACTTAGTAACAGTAAATGAATTTACAACCAATGTAGTACCGTAAGCACTGTAAAACGTAACTGGCGAACTTGTTTTGGTGGCAAAGTCATTAACGGTAACCACCGTGCTTGGTAATGGGCTTGGCGACTCTGCACGTGTCGTTAGTGGCAATCCAGTTTGTCCGTCGATCGGATAATTAGTTGTAAAAGATGATGCATTATTTTGTGGCGTAATCGATCCGAATTCTACAACTAGTGGAGTTCCCCAACCGGTATTGTATGAGATGCCCATGTTTGCTGCGAATTGCGTTGCCATGACGTCGCGATGATAGACAGAATTAATGAGGCTATAAATCGCATCTGGCATTGGAGCGAAACCAATAATTTCACCGCCTGAACTTTGCGCTGTGAAACCGGCAAATGCTTGTCTTGCTGCTGGTGTATCACCAGTATATCCATTCAATAACGACGATTCATTGTGACCAGTCACTTGATTCAACGCAATGTAATTTGCATGATTGATCGCGGCTTTATCTAATGGGGGCGAATAGGGAAAACGGAAAAAATCGGGCGCTAAGGCGATTTGGCCGAGCATATCGCCCGCAAACCATTCCGCGCAGTCGACTTGCAAACGCCCTGACCCTATACTGTATAGTCGACATTTATGACCGGGGGCGGTCTTTGCTTGGAAAAATAAAAGATGTCGAACGCGCAGCTGATGGCAGTGGTCGAGGTAGACAAAGGAGATCGGATAATTTGTCAGCGCGACGGCTGTCGCCACAGCGTGTACAAACGCATCCACATCGTGCGGGAGAATGGGCGGTTCACCGTCCTCGGCTCCGAGTGCTTCAAGCTCCTATACGGCTCCTATGACACCGGGGCGGTGCCCGTTTATGGATCAAGCGCTGGCCAGCTTCTTACCGACGCCGAGCGTCAGCTACTAGCCGAAAACACTGAACGCTTCATTGCCATGCTGGAGGTACAGCGGCTTCAACTGGAGCATGCCCGAGCACTGGATTTACGCGCTAGACAAGAAGAACAGCGAGAGCGCGAGGAAGCTGCACGAATTATCAGAGGCGCCTCGGATGCGCTGCGTGACGAAGAACGCAATGCTCAGTCGCCTGCCCTGGAAAACTGCCGCCGGCAATACCCAGGGCTCAATCTGGCCACACCAGGCTGGCAGGGCTTGGTTTATTTAGAGAAGCTAAGAATCTTGCGTGAGGGGCGGGGGAATCGATTCACGCAGCCGCGAACTGAATCTTCCCTTTTCTAGAATATTTCCTACTCTTGGGGCTTGCGCAGCTCCCTGAACCCGCCTTCGGCTATACGCTGCTGGCGCCACACATAG
>NZ_CBAZRM010000042.1:0-3422 GCF_964834465.1 Jezberella sp. | reverse complement strand
AATGGAAATGTGCGGGGCCATTACCCAGCGCATCAACCAGTCGCTCGATGTGAACGAGATGATGATGGGGGCCATGCCCAAGGGGAGAAAAAACAATGCCGCGATGGGTGCCCAGCAACAGGAGCAATCCGTCGCTGTGATCGACCACGCCGAGCGCTTCGAGGAAGCCATCCTTGACCCCCTGATGGAGTTGATATTTGAGTACGACGCGCAGTTTCGGGATGCCGACCTGACGGTACTTAACATGGGCGAGATCGGCGTCAAGGCTCAAATGCAGACCATCCCCTCACAGCAGTGGGGTGAGCGGTATTTTTTCCAATGGGTCGGTACGCAGTTTGTCATGAACACGAGCCGTATCCAGCAACAAATTGCGCTAATGAACGTGCTGCGTGGCATCCCACCGCAGCAACTCAACGGGCGCAAGCTGGACATTACGCCTATTTTGGAAAACATGGTCGAAAATACTTTTGGTGTCGAGATGGGGTCGCGCATCCTTATCGACGAGCGAAACATGTACACCGTTCCCCCGGAGATCGAGGACGAAATGTTGCTCAACGGCATCATGGTCGAGCCCCACGAGGGCGACAACGACATGGAGCATATGAGGGCGCACCAGATTGCCGGTCAAAAATCGGGAGACCCCAGCGGCCTTATCCGAACCCATATTCAAAGCCACGCCAAACAAATGGAAAAGAAGAGGCAGATGGCAAATCCTCAACCCCAACAAGGGGCACCGGGCCAAGGTATGCCAGGGGGCGCGGGCCCGGGGGTTCCCGGAACCCCTAGAATGGGGGCACAACCAGCGCCGCAGCGGCCAGTCCAGGCACCACCCGGGCAATTGCCGATGCCCCATGCAGGTTGACAATTTTTCCGTAACCCGGCTACAGTAGCCATATTTCTTTTTGGAGAACACCATGAAACTGACTTTCAAAACCCTTGCTTCCAAAATCATGGCGTCCCTGTCGCCACGAGTGATTCAAAGCGCAACGCCCATTGTGAACGGCGCGATGGTCGATCAACCTGCACTCGGGGTAACCCTTGCGCAGCTTGCAGCCAACGGGGCCTCTGCCGCAGGCGGTGTGAACTACAACTCTTTGGCCGGAACGACCACAACCCTGACCGCACTGTCAGCGGCTGTTGTCTTGCTGACCGCAGGCTCCGCCGTAACTGTTACGCTGGATAGCGCGTACAACATCGTTGCCAACTTGCCTCAACCCGCCAGTGTCGGCCAAAAGTTCACATTTGACATTGTGACCACGGCCAGCACCACGGTTGCCACCCCGACGCTGAGCGATACCGCCGTGACCTTGGCCGGTACGACCTCCGTTCTGGCTGCGGCCAAACGCAGCTACCAAGGCGTTATCACCCAACTGACCAGCACCTCGGGTATCACCACCACGGCGGGGACGGGCTTTACTTCTATTGCCCAGGTTGGATCAACCAATAACTACACCGTCACCCTGACGACCAACGCGGTTGTCCCCACGGTGGGCCAGTTGATCTATCTGGCTGTCAGCACCGGAACCCTGCCAAGCGGCTGGTATCCCATCAACAAGGTGTCATCTGCGACCAGCTTCGTGATCGCTGCTCCGGCGTCGGCGTCGGCTTGGACAGCAACCGCCGCCACGGTGGGCACTTCGGTCATTGCCCCGGCAACGTACAGCCCCCTGGTGACCATCACCGGCCTGTATTCGACTGTCACGGCAATCATGAGCGCGTAAACCATGACTGACTTTTCCATTCCCCCGGATCAGCGGCCCCCGATCAACCCGCCGCAACCTCAGCCTGTCGCTCCGGTGCAAAGCACATTTGACGTGCCGCCAGTCGAAGGGGTGCAGGAAGACCAAACGGACAGCGCCAATGGTACGGACGTTACGGGTTGATGAGCCCTTGGTGGCTCGGTCGGTTAGCTTTTTTTGGTACAAGCGCATCTACCTTGGAAACAAGTGGGACCGCTTACCGACCGAGCAGCGCGACGCTGTGATCGCCCATGAGCTTGGGCATTGCCTGAAACATCACACGGAATGGCGTGCGCTCGCTTTATTTTTTCCATTTTTTATTCCGTCGCTTTGCCGCCATCAGGAGTTTGAAGCTGATGCCTACGCTTGCGAGCAGGGGCATGGGCCAGCTTTGCACAAACTTTTAGGCTATGAGGCCATGCGCGGGCCTTACCATCCAACAAATTTTGAGCGCCGACAAAAATTGGTGCATAATAAATTTTTCGCCCGGCCTTCGTAAGGGGCTAATCGCCTAGTTCGGCGTAACCGACTGAGGAGCTAGTATGTGGTTTTTTTTGATGATGCTGAAAGCCTATTTGTCGCCAAGGATTGAACCTGACGACGAACCTACCGACCCGGAAGAGCCGGAGGAACCTACCGACCCGGAGGAACCTACCGACCCGGAAGAGCCAATTGCGCCGCGTGTAAGCCGGGCGCAACAAGCAATTGTCAAGGCTCGGGAACGTGCGCAAAAGGCAGAGCAGGAATTGGCTGTGGCGAAAGCCCAGTTGAACTTGCAGCAAAGTGCGTCCAATCAACCGAAAGGGCCAACACAAGAGCAGGTTTTGTGGGAGCAGGAGGAGAAGGTACTACGAGACCCCGAGGCGCAGGACTGGCAGAAATATGCAGTCAATGCAAACCGGGCATCGCGTGCCGCTCAAGCCAGTGCAAACATGGCGCTCCAGCAAACGCATGACATTGCCGACCGCACGGCCTTTGCGCAGCTTGCAGTGACCAAACCTCACTTGCATTCGGCCTACAAAGATCGTGTGGAGGAAATGCTCAAAGAGTCTCGTGCCAAGGGTAACAACCCTGCTCGCACAGACGTGTTGGCGTATTTAGTTGGGCAAGATACACTGAACGGCAAGCTGAAAGCATCAGCGGGAAAAACCGGAAAACCGGCATCAACAGCGCGGGCGTCCGCACGGTCTGATGTTACGAGCAACGCTCGTGGCAGCATGTCCGAAGCCGACAAGCGTGCCAAGAGGCTGGAGAATGTTCGGATTTAACCTCTTTTGGAGTACGCCATGAAATATCTCGCATTGGCCTTTATGGCCATCCTGTCTACCGTCGCGCAAGCGTTTGGCGGGTATCTTTCCCCCGGTCTGACCAACTACAGCCCTGGCCCGAACGGCCAGACGCTGGGCAACGACATTGAGTTGCACATCGCTGATGAGGTGTTGCGCATCGCTCAGCGTCAGTTGGTCGCCTATCAGTTCGGTCAACCCATTACCCTGCAAAAGCAGACCGGCGTGGTGTACACCGCAACCCGATATGAACGACTCCCCCTCCCGTTTGCCCCCTTGTCCGAAGGCGTTGCAGCGCAAGGTCAACCGATCACGATTGCCCAAGTGTCCGCCACAGCGCAGCAATGGGGTGACCTGGTTCGCGTGACGGACGTTGCCGACATGACCATCAAACACC
>NZ_CBAZRM010000041.1:0-3519 GCF_964834465.1 Jezberella sp. | reverse complement strand
CTGAACTGGCTTAGCAGCGAGTTCTAAGGCGAGTCTTTGTTCAATCGAAGGCAGCATAAATCCAGACAATAAAAAGCAATCAAGGCGCAGATGATACGCAATTTGTGTATTTGCGCCAGTCTTGACAGTATGAAAGAGTGCGGGTAGACGAATAAAAAATACAATAAATGCACCTAATGATGTTATCTTTTTTATATTTTTTGTGGCGGATTATTTTTGAAATCGCTGATGTTGTTGTGTGTCGACAATTTTTGAATTGGGTGGGGGCGACTAAACGCGATCTTTTGACATTTTTTAACTTGTACGTGCCTATCGTCTCGGATAGACTTTCCGGTGAGTAATTGTAGTTGTCATGCGATTTCGGTCCTATTGATTGAAGTATCCCGAGGCAAACCCGTCGAAATGCGGGGACGCAAAGCCACCGGCCTAAAGCGCATTGCGCTATGGTAGCGGGGTTGCCAAGTTGGTGAGATTCGTCACTCTGACGGTCTTGTAACTTGATAAGCAGTACGCCTTGGCCAACATAAAGCGATGAACATTATGGCGTACCACCGTGTTTCCCTTCGTAAATCCACCGCACTATTCTCAAGTGCAACCCTGACGCTGCTGCTATCTGCTTGCGGAGGTTCGACGAGTCATACCGATGCTGTCAGCGCACCGCAGTCAGTGTCTGCCCCAGCGGATGTGACGACAGGTGTTTTAGTGTTTGGCACAGCTAATCCGTCAGAGGCCGGCAGCGCAGCTGTCACAATGCGGCCAACCTACCACCTAGCGCCGATGCTTCCTGAACCGCCAGATGGTTTGGATGCCAATGGTCAGTCGTTATCCAGCAGTCTGCCACCTAAAATGAAGTTGATACCTGAAGAATACAGGAATGTGCAGACGAGAGAGTTACCGATTGAGAAATTGAAGAGTGCTGTGACATTGCAAAGTGCCAGTACGACTGCCGCTGGCACTTACATCGCTACATATTCTCCGGCGCAAGTACGGGCGGCTTACACACTGCCAACCCTGCCCTCTACGTTCGCGAACTTGACCGCTGCACAATTGGCGCAATATGGTGCTGGACAGACTATTTATGTGATCGATGCGTTTGACGATCCGATGGTTGCGAGCGAATTGGCTGCATTTAATCAATTGTTTGGTCTTCCAAGTTGCACGACACGGACGCTGGCGACCAATGCGAAGCTGCCGCTGGCTGCACCGAGCAGTAACAGTTGTGATTTCTATAAAATTCAGAGTACGTCTACCGGTACGATGACTGCGAGCGCGCCAAGTTATGATGCAAATTGGGCAGTCGAAATTGCCATGGACGTCCAGTGGGCGCACGCCATCGCACCGCTTGCACGTATTGTGTTAATTGAGTCTCCTAATGCGACCTTCCCCGCGATGACGGGTGCGATTCAATTGGCGAACCAGATGGGATCTGGCGTGGTATCCATGAGTTTCGCGACCGCTGAAGGGAGCTTTGCTTTAACGTCAGATAGCAACTTTCAAGCAAAGGGCATGAGTTACTTCGCTGCTACTGGTGATAGCGGCGAAGCAGTGAACTGGCCCTCCGTGTCTCCGTACGTGGTTGGTGTTGGTGGTACCACAATGACTTACAGCGGATCCGGTAATCGTTCGGAAGTTGTATGGTCAAAAACGGGTGGTGGTGTGAGCGCTTTCGAACCAACCCCAAGTTATCAAAATAATAAAGTGCCAGGGATGCAGAATTACGGCAAACGCGCGGTTGCAGATGTCTCTTTCAACGCGGATCCAAACTCTGGGCAATATGTGGCGGTAATTCCGAATCAAACCACGTGTAGTTTCTGTCAAGTGAGTTGGGTAACAGGTGGGGGAACCAGTTTGGCTACACCTCAATGGGCTGGATTGACAACCATCGTAAATGCAATGCGCGTTCAGAGTGGCAAAGCAGTGTTGGGTGATCCACATGCGGCACTCTATACACAGATTGCGAGTGTCGCAGGGACATATTCCTCGTTATTTTCGGATATCACTTCCGGCAATGACGGTACTTGCTCAGTCTGCTCCGCAACGAAAGGCTACGACATCGCCACTGGCTTGGGGACACCTAACGCAGCGAACTTTATCAATAACCTGACTGGTTTGACGGTGTCTTCTGCGCCTGCAGTAAGCGGTGGATACTCAATTAGTGCCATCGCTGGAAAAGCCGTGAGCTTCAACGTCAGTGTGACGGGCAGTACTTCGTACAAGATGAGTTTGCAAAATGCTCCTGCGGGAATGACGGTATCGAGTAATGCGGTAGTGAGTTGGCCGAATCCCGTTGCAGGAACCTTTCCAGTGAATGTGGTAGCGACAGACACGAAATCGGGTCTTTCTGGTCAAGGTGTATATACCGTGTTTGTTGCGGCAAGTAATCCGCCAGTGGTAAGTTCTGGTACCCAAAGCGGTACTGCGGGTGTGGCAATGGCCTTCCCAGTCAATGTTACAGACGTCAATCCGACAACGCTGACACTTTCTGGTGCGCCAAGCGGTATGTCAATCAGCTCGGCAGGTTTAATCAGTTGGAGCAAACCGGTTGCAGGTACTTATACCGTAACGGTGACAGCACGTGACATGATGAACAATCTGACAGGTAACGGTGTGTACTCTGTGATCATTAACAAAACTGCAGGGCCTGGTGTGAGTTCTGGTAACGCGGCTGGTAGCGTAGGTACTGCTTTGAATTTTGCTGTGACCGTATCTGATACCAAACCTTTCACATTATCGTTACCTGGCGCACCAACTGGTATGACGATTGACACGAAAGGGAATGTCACTTGGCCGGCGCCAGTTCAGGGGACATACAGCGTTTCTGTCGTCGCCAAGGATACTGCTACAGGCTTAGTCGGTACGGGAACGTACGATATTACAATCAGTAAAACGGGTGGTTTGAGTGTTGTTGGGACTGGATTGACTGGCAAGGCGGGTGTGCCACTCTCGGGGACGATTCAGATCAATGACTCAACCTCCTCGGTATCTGGCACAGGTATTGGTGGTATGCCTGTGGGAATGAATGTATCGGGTGGGATTAGTAAATACTCTGTGACATGGAATAATCCAGTGGCGGGCACCTACTTACTGCAAGTTTTTGCTTCAGATGCAGCGCAGAACAATATCTCTGCTAATTTGATCGTCACAATTACCAATTGATCGTAGTTGCAGGTTTGAACGACATTTGATTTCGTTGTTCATATGCAGTGAGAGAAATGCAGTTTGACGAAAGCGCCTTGGTGGACTACCCATCGAGGCGCTTTGTTATTTCTACGTATCATGTGCTGCATTTCTGAATGGAACCGAGAGACGTTGGACAAAGCAAAACGATATCACTGCTTGTTGCAAGTAATAGGGGGAGGGGCACTCAGCGTGACATGTTTTGACTGCCAAGCAAAAGGGAACGCATCGTTACCCACCCTTGCAGCCGGTGGCGTATTAGCACAATGTGGGTTGCTCTCTTATGTGGCATTTGGATGTGGATTGAATGAGCGAAATGACCAGTGACCTTGGTCCTTCTTG
>NZ_CBAZRM010000040.1:0-3804 GCF_964834465.1 Jezberella sp. | reverse complement strand
ACCACCTGCCGGTGTCAAAGCCATTGAATGGCGCTTACTGACCAACCGGGAGGCCGACGATTTCGATACGGCTGCCGAGATGATTGACTGGTACCGTTCGCGTTGGGAGATCGAATTGTACTTTCACGTCTTCAAGAATGGTTGTCGTGTGGAGGCCTTGCAACTGTCGACAGTTGAACGCCTGGAGCGGGCGTTGGCCCTGTTCATGGTGGTGGCTTGGAGAATCGCGCGCCTGATGCGCATGGGACGTACCTACCCCGACCTGGACGCTGAACTGCTATTTGATCGGGACGAGTGGCAAGCAGCTTACATCCTCAACAAGAAAAAACCACCGAAAACGCCGCCTCGGTTGAATGAAGTGGTGCGACTGATCGCTATCCTTGGCGGTTTTCTCGCCCGCAAGGGTGATGGTGAGCCCGGTGTAAAGACCCTGTGGCAGGGTTTACAACGCGTGACTGATTTCGCCGACGGGCTTAGGTTCGCCCGCGAGCTTCAGTGAGTTTGAGATGTGTGTAATGAAATGGGTATAGCCAGCGTCACCTTGGAAGCTGGTTTCGGTGCCGCACATCACATTCGACGCTTCAGCAATATCGGCCACGTGTCCTGAAGTCAGTGTTAATGCATCAGCCCACTTTGGTCATCCACGCCGATGTGCAATTTGGCACCAAAATACCATTGATTGCCTTTCTTCAAGGAGTGCATCTCCGGATCGCGCTCTCCCTTCTTGTTCTTGGTGGAACAAGGTGCCGCTATTAACGAAGCGTCCACGATGGTGCCGGTCTTTAGCATTACCCCTTTTTCCTCAAGGGTGCCATTGATGCGTTCGAACATCACCTTTGCCAACTCGTGTTCTTCGAGCAAGTGGCGAAACAGCAAAATCGTTGATTCGTCTGGAATTTCATCCAGGTCTACATGGCAGAAGCGTCGCAAGCAGTCAATCTCGTAGAGCGCATCTTCCATGCCCGGATCAGAATAGTTGTAAACGATTTGGGCGACATGAATTCGCAGCATCGTCTTTAGCCCAATGGGCTGCCGGTCTCGCTGGCCGCTCTTTGGATAGAACCGCAATACCGCCGCTTCCAGTTCGCTCCATGGCACCAGCCGATCAAGTTTCGCCAGCAACACTTCACGACGCGTCGTTTTCTTCTTCAAACTTTGTTCTGCATCCGCAAAACTCATCTGTCCTGACTTCTTCATGGGTGGCCTCAACTATCGCGATCAATAGCCGTTATTATGACAAATGCCATTGAAGTAATGGCGATTTGTTCAGAGGTTCCTTAAACAATACAGGCGGGCTGGCATTGGTTCGCTCTGGTAAAGTTCGGTTCGTGTTTGGGAAAGGTTGGTGTTTGCGGTGGAAATTACTTTGGAGATGCGCACTTTGGTAGCTCTTCGTGGCCTATCGATTTTCCATCGGAGAGCGTACGAAACTCTTAGCTGCTTCCTGAAAAAATAGCTATTCAAAACAAATGTCTGCGGGACCGTTCTGGTGAACTTTCGTCAAGTCTGGTTATAGGGGAGGGGCGTTGGCTCAGATTGTTGGCTGCGCCTGCCAGAAATGGGGCTTGTCATGTCTCAACCGTTGGCAATGGCGCAAAAATCAGGTGTGCATACTGTTGCTCTGTCGGCAAGACCGATATACTCCGCTCGCATGGCCTTTGTCCGCGTTAAGCATGTACGCATTGTCCCCTTGCTTGGGAATCGCCGCGCACGGTGCTCGCGGTGCGCCCGCCATGGATGCGGCGTCAGTTGGTGAGACGGTATCGCAGGTGTCTGTTTTATCATGATGATGATGATGATGATGATGATTAGCGTGCGGCGCAATGATCTCCGCAGCCGCTTGAAGTGGTGCCTCTGCGGAACATAAAGACATGCTAGGCATCTGAAACTTATGCAATCCATTGATAGACCAAGGCAGGAGGTAGTTTAGGTAGGGCGCCTGCAGCGGAGCCATTGCTATGGCGCGGCTGTTGCCGATCTGTCTGACCTTAAGCTTGTCCTCGACCCAATTGTGCGGCAAGCGCCATTTCGTTGGGCACCACGAGCAACCGGTCTGCGCCATAAATACACTGTAACAGTCCACTGAGGAATCCATGATGAGTGATATGCTGATTGATAAGACGCGTCGTTCTGTGTTAGCGGCGGTAGGGGGCATAGGCTTGCTAGGCTGTGCAGAGGCGAGCGTTAGCGTCGCTCCTGTCTCTCCTAACGGAAGTTCCAGCCAACAAAGCTATGTGAGTGTTAAGGATTTTGGAGCGACAGGCGATGGTCGCACGGACGATACTGTCGCGATTCAGGCTTGCTTGGCTTTTTGCACCAAAAACAATCGTATTGCTTTTTTCCCAGCGACAACGGGCTCCTACAAGATCAGTGGACCTTTGGTCTACACTGGCCCTGGCATTAATATGGAAGCAGTTGGCTATGGTAATGGAGTGGACGGAAGTTTGCAGGTAACGGGTAGTGGATATACCGCGCTGACCGTCACTGGGATTGCCACGCAAATCGTCAACGTAGCGATGTTTGGCTCGGGTAATGCCGCGAATGGCTTGCAGTTGGGCAAAGCGACCGATCCCGTCAAGGTGCAAGGCGGCAAGATACGCGTCAATCGCTTGGCTGGGCATGGCGTGTTGATTGACACCATGTGGGACAGTTTCATCGAAACCATTTCTGTCGAACAGTGCGGAACCGAGTCATTGTATGCGTTTCAAGTGACCAGTAGCGGCGACACCAGCAACGAAACTCACTTTGGGCGTCTACAAGTTGAGCAATCGCGACAGTTAGCCATACACATTGCTACTGAAACATTGAATTGTCAGTTTGATGTGATACATAGCGAGCGCGCGGTCGTCGTTGATGCTTCGCCAGATAAACCGACTTGGCACTTTGGTGGTACTCGTTCGCAATACAATACCGTTAGGCTCCACTCGGTATCGCCATTAGCCTACGCGACCATCAATGGCGCGCTAAATCAATTCAATGTCTTCGCTACCGAAGCCAGTGTTACCTTGCAAATGAATAATTTTGGCTCCATCGACTTTAATGTCGGTAAAATTGACGGAGTGCTTACGTTCATTGGGGGCTCTGATAAGTTTAGTTTTAGCGGGTGTGTTATCGCAAATTTAAAACACACCGTACGCAACTTTACTAATTTCAAACATTGCAGTATTAAAAATGCCAGTTTTGGGTTTTGTAATAACAATGCGGCTGCGTCGGTCTTTGAAGATTGCTTCATCAATAACATGTCGAGTACGGATAACACTGCGGCCGCGACTTTTGTTCGTTGTAACATTGCGGGTGGTACACATCTCGGTGGGTACACTATTCTTCACGAGTCAACTATCAACCTCGGAGCGGCTTGTGTTATTGGGTTTGCCAAGTTAGAAGCCTATAATTCCAAGCTGATTTGTCATGCCTTAACGGTAAACAGCGCCTACCTTGGGCTCTACGGAACCAGTACCGTCAATGGCAATTTGACTATGGTTGGTAACTTACAGTCGGTTGCGGGTGCCGATGCTTATGTGGCCGGCACCGTTACCGGTTGGGGCGCCCCGGCATTCACTGACTTGCTGCCGACCTATCCCGGAATGCGGAGTAAGAACCTGGCGCCAGCACTTGGGGCTCCGAAAGCCTGGGTTTGTACCACCGGGATGAAATGGGTCAGCGAAGGCAATCTGTAGGGCGCAGGCGCCGTCATTGTTCGTGCGGCGAGCCGCATTGAATGCGTTGTCCGGCGTGCAGTACGTCGGGCAACGCCAGGCCTGTCGGACTTAGCATGCGCGTATAGTGGACCCTGAAAACGAGACA
>NZ_CBAZRM010000039.1:0-4508 GCF_964834465.1 Jezberella sp. | reverse complement strand
CGCTTTACCAAGATCCAATCCATTCCAGCCATCGCGCATCACAACACCAAGGAGCAATGCGTCTTCCCCGTTGTTACGAATTAAAAATGTCGCAGGATCTTCATAGCCACGTTCGACCTTTGCAATGTCCTCAAGCTTGAATGTTCGTCCTTGTGCAACGATGGGTGTTTGACGAATTTTATCGAGCTGATCGAGAGCGCCATCGATACGCAGAAACACCTGCGGACCTTTTGTGTCAATCGAACCTGCAGGCGTCAGTACATTTTGGTTATTGAGCGCAGCAAAAATAGATTGTGGTGAAACACCCAAGGTTGCCAATCGCTCGTGCGAGAATGAAACAAAAATTCGTTCGGCTTGTTCGCCGATAATATTCACTTTTTTTACACCGGCTACGTGCAAAAGGCGTTGTCGTATGGCCTCAGCATCTCGCACTAATAACCGCTGCGGATGACCTTTGGCTTTCAAGGCAAATAATGCAAATGTCACGTCGGAGAATTCATCATTTACCATCGGACCAATGACACCCGCGGGTAAATTCTTTGTTTCGTCACTGACTTTTTTACGTGCTTGGTAGAACTGTTCTTGTACTTCAGATGGTGGCGTACGATCGAGTAACGATACCATGGTAAATGCCATACCAGGTCGTGTGTAGGTTTCGGCGCGGTCATACCAGCGCAACTCTTGGAGACGCTTCTCCAAGGGTTCAGCAACCTGATCCTGCATTTCTTGTGCAGTAGCGCCCGGCCACACACTAATCACAGTCATCTGCTTAACAGTAAAGGGAGGATCTTCTGCACGACCGAGCTTAAAGAAGGCAAGAATACCCGCAACTGAAATCAAAAAAATCAAAAATACCGTGATAGAGCGTTCACGCACAGCAAGGGCAGAGAGATTAAATCGACCAGAACTCATGGATGCACCCCTTCCTTCGCCACAATCGCTACGTGCTCACCTTCATGCAAAAGATGCACACCCAAGGCGGCAATTTGCTCTCCCGATTTCAACGAGCCCGAGATGCGGCTCGTTTCGTCACCGATACTGAGAACGTGTACTGGACGCCAATTCACCTTTGCTGGAGAACCTGACACCACCCACACACCTGGGCCTTTCCCAGCATCCTCAATTGCAGCCGTCGGGACTTGCCATCCGCCGTCTGATGCATTGCCCTGCTGAATATCGATATTCACTGTCGCACCAAGGGGAGCGTCACTCAGCTCACCTTCAAGGACGTATCGCGCTTCAAACGTACGAGTGAGTGGATCAGCGGCATTGGACAACAACCGTAGTTTGGCTGGCAGGTGAATATTGTCCTTCCCATATAAGGTCGCTGACGCCACTGTTCCCGCTGCTGGGCGGACTGTTTCTGGTAAATGCACGATGGCTTCACGCTGCCCTGCATGCGCTAACCGAACGACAGCCTGTCCGGGATTAACCACCTGCCCTGGTTCTGCCAAGGTTTCAACGATCACGCCATCGGCATCGGCAAGTAAAACGGCATAGCCTGAGGCATTGTGGGCGACATCAGCACGTGCTTGTTCAGCGCTTAGTTGCGCCTTTGCGCTATCAGCCGATGCTTTTATTTGATCATAGGTGGAAGCAGAGACCGCGCCAGCCGCCACTAGATCGCGATAACGTATCTCGTCATCAGCCGTTTGCTTTGCGTGTGCTTTTGCAGCCGCCACCGCATCTTGCTGCGCGCGTGCCTGCAATCCCAGATCAACGGGGTCGAGACGCATTAACGGCTGCCCTCGGCGCACGATCTGACCAGTATCGACAAGCCGCTCGATGACTTTTCCGCTGACACGGAAAGCAAGATCACTCTGGACCCGTGCGGCCACGATGCCAGAAAAAGTCGTTGTTGATGTAGTAGCGCTTTGAATCGTGGCCGTCTTTACAACGGGCACTTGCGTACGAGGATCAACCGCGTTGGGCGACTTGCCGCATGCGACAAGTGCCAAAAACGAAGAACAAAGAACAAGATTGATGGGTGTAAGCCGACGCATGGGTTCCCCTAAAAATGAATAGAAAGAACCGCATTATTAAACTAGTGACCAATTAAGTCAATAGTCACATCGAAATAAGGATGATTTGTCAGCGTCAACTTATTAAGGTGACAAACTCCTCAGAATCAATGCCGAGAGTTGCACGGCAGAGCTATTGGCAATATCTAAGTTATATTGAAGTTGCACTGGCATCACATAGGGACGCATTACCATATAAACCGCATTGACTAACTCATCTAACGGTGTTTTGCGTTCAAACTCACCATCCTGACGCCCTTGGATAAGGATGTCTTCGAGCATTTTTTGCAATTGCTGTTCATACAATTGCGTCGATGGCCAACGATCTCTCGACGCCACAGCAGCAATATCGTAAAGCTTACGGTCATGGAAAAATAAGTCACTGCCCGCCTCGACAAGGGCGCTAAAAAGACGGCGAATTTTCTCCGTTGCACTCGGAGCACTCGTTACCTTCACCGTGACGTGCTCGGTCATTAAAGCCAGCCTGTTTGAGCAAATAACCTCGCCAATGGCCTGCTTTGAATCAAAAAATTTATAAATGTACGCCTTAGAAAATCCAATCGATTTCGCGAGATCAGACACTGTTGTCTTTTCAAAGCCGTAATGCGCAAAGTGCTCAGTGGCTGCCAAAACAATTTGTTCTCGGACACTATGATCCAGAGGGCCACGGGTATTGGGGGGTTGCATATGTGTAGTCATGTTCACAGCTTAACGCGAACGGAGAAGGTTGACAATATGTGACCAAACTGTAATATAGTCACACTTAAACCAAAAAACAAAACAACCAAACATTCGCTTAGCTGCAACTATTGCTAAATAACCATCGAAAAGGAACCAACATGCTATCCACTCGACCACTCACTCTCCTAATAGGTGCAAGTCTCATTGCAGGCTGCACCACACAAGCGGCTTATAAGACGCCAGACCAGCTACTCTCTGGAAACTACACAAGCCAAGCAAATACTTCGCTTACATCGCCACCCACAACGCTCAAATTAGAAGCATGGTGGGAAGGATTTAATGACCCCGTCCTGACAGAACTGATCGAGAAAGCGCTCAAAGAGAATCTTGATCTGGCGCAAGCATTTGCCAGAGTTGAACAGAGTAAGGCGGGCAATGATGCTGCGCTAGCCGCCCTTCTGCCATCTGCTCATATCAGTGGTCAGGCGGCAAGATCTCATCAGTCAATCGAAACACCACTAGGTCAAGTACTGAATTCATCGCCAAAATTTAACCGCAATGGCAACGCCTACGAACTCAATCTCGCAGCAAGTTGGGAGCTTGATCTCTTCGGAAGTCTGCGCGAACAACGGCAAGGTGCAATAGCAGAATATCAAGCATCCGAAGCCGCGGCGGTCGCAACGAGGCTAACCGTCGAAGCACAAACGGCCAATCTATACATCACGATCCGAGGATTACAAACCCGATTAGAGATCGCCGAGAAGCAAGTCAAAACACAAGAAGCACTGCTTGAAAAAGCAAAACTCCTGCTCAGTAAAGGGCTCTTGGCCGAATACCAAGTACACCAAGCTGAAGGTAGCCTGTCTCAAGCGCGAGCAGCGTTGCCACTCCTCCAAACTAGACTCGATGCGGCAATGAATGGATTGGATGTGATCTTAGGCGTGCAGCCTGGTACCACCCGCCCTACATTGCTTGCAGCCACACCAATTCCCACCGCACCTCGCATTGATCATATTGGTGCACCTGCCGACCTACTGCGTCGTCGACCAGATCTGATTGTCGCAGAACGCAAACTCGCTGCAGCGAACGCACGGGTCGGTGTTGCGGTCAAAGAGTATTACCCGCAATTTTCTATCAGCGCGCTGATTGGTAACGCCACTGCCGTCTCAAGTAAGAATCTCTTCACGAGCGGTGCAGAGCAATCGGCGGGAGTTCTGGGCTTGCGTTGGAGATTATTTGACTTTGGACGCATCAATGCTGAAATCAACCAAGCAAAAGGACAAGCCGCTGAGGCTGTCGCAAATTACAAGCAATCCGCCTTGAGAGCGACGGAAGACGTAGAAAATGCCGTTTCCGGTGCAATGAATAGCGATACGGAAGTGACAACCCTCACTGCTGGAGAAGCCTCAATTGCCAGCGCACGACAATCGTCCTATATCGCCTTCCAGAAAGGTGCAGCAAGTCAGATCGATGTATTACATGCGGATGAAAGCGTTCTCAGAGCATCAGATGCACGAGCACAAGCTCAAGCAGAATCTGCGCTCGCAGCGGTTGCACTCTTCAAGGCATTGGGCGGCGGATGGTCCGATACAAACGACCAGCGAATAGCCTCACGGTAAGTCGGATCATGTAAGGTGATTTTGAGGAGATTTTGACCTAATCTGACGCGCACCGAATGTCATCTTTGGTGTCGTTAGATCAGGTTTGAAATGATGTCGCTAATCAGATGTTCGTCGAATTCCTTGGTGCTTAAAGGAGATAGGCCACCGAAACGTAGAGCGCCTTATACAGAATTATGCATCCTCG
>NZ_CBAZRM010000038.1:0-4513 GCF_964834465.1 Jezberella sp. | reverse complement strand
ATTATTCCGAGATCTAGCACTTGCGTAGTTACAATGTTAGTGTTGTTTGATCATTAATTGTTCGAGAGTGAGTTGTTGCCGGGATTCCTAGAAAGACATCGAATGCCGATGCGACAGTTAGTTGTTGGCGTTAGTTGGCAGTGATCATTGCATATAGAAAAGCGCCTCGGTATACGTTAGTATTGCCACTTTACCATTTTGGGAAACTCCCCTCTAATTGCAGTAGTCCCAAATAAGCTAAATGTTGCTCCCATTTAAGCCTAACCAGATGCATCGATAGATGCAATCAGCGCCTCAGAATAAATTCGCCTTTCAAAGAAATCAATGAATACAATAGAACAACAATTTTTCAATGACCTTGAAAAAAAAATGTGGACTGCGGCTGACAAGCTGCGTTCTTCGCTGGATGCATCGGTGTATAAGCACATCGTGCTTGGACTGATTTTTCTAAAGTATGTCTCCGATGCCTTCGAAGAAAGACAAACAGAACTGCACCAGCAGTTTACGAATGCTGGGCACGACTACTATCTTGACCCTGAAGATTTTCCTGATGACTACGAAGACACATTAAAAAACGAACTGGAAATTCGCGACTACTACATAGAAAAGAATGTCTTCTGGGTGCCATTTGAAGCACGCTGGCAAATCCTGCGCGACTGCGCTCAATTGCCGCCGGGTGATGCTCTGCCATGGAAGGTAGCAGGCAAAGATGCACCGGAGAAAATGCGTACGGTCGGCTGGCTGATAGACAACGCCATGGAAGCAATAGAGCGCGAGAACAGTAAGCTGAAAAACGTGCTGAACAAAGACTTTGCGCGTACCCAGATCGACAGCCATAAGCTCGCCGATCTGATCGCCCATTTCTCCGACACCAACTTCAGTCAGCCGACCTATAACGGACAACAGCTCAATCTGAAGAGTAAAGATATCCTCGGTCACGTCTACGAGTACTTCCTCGGCCAGTTCGCCTTGGCCGAAGGCAAGAAGGGTGGCCAGTACTACACCCCCAAGAGTATCGTCACGCTGATCGTGGAGATGCTTCAGCCGTTCAAGGGCCGCGTATACGACCCGGCCATGGGCTCGGGCGGTTTCTTTGTGCAGAGCGAAGAATTCATCGCCGAGCACGGTGGTAAGGTCGCGAATGGCAAAACCGGGCAGATCAGCGTCTACGGCCAGGAGAGTAATCCAACCACCTGGAAACTGGCAGCCATGAACATGGCGATTCGCGGGCTGGACTTCAATTTTGGTGGACAACCCGGCGACACCCTGCAAAATGACCTGCACCCCGACCTGCGCGCAGACTACGTGATGGCCAACCCACCCTTCAATATGAAAGAGTGGTGGAACGCCAAGCTGGAGAACGACTGGCGCTGGCTGCCCGGGTGTACGCCGCCCCAAGGCAACGCCAACTTTGCCTGGCTGCAGCACATGCTGGCTCACCTGGCCCCTACCGGCAGCATGGCGCTGCTGTTGGCCAATGGCTCCATGAGCAGCAACACCAACAACGAGGGCGAAATCCGCAAGCAGTTGGTGGAACGTGACTATGTGGAATGCATGGTGGCATTGCCGGGTCAGCTGTTCACCAATACGCAAATTCCGGCCTGCATTTGGTTCCTGACCAAAGACAAGGCCAACGGCTACAACCTCAACAAGAAGAAGCGCGACCGCCGTGGCGAGTATCTCTTTATCGATGCCCGTCAACTAGGTTACATGAAAGACCGCGTGCTGCGGGACTTTACGCCAGATGATGTCAAGAAAGTGGCCGACACTTTTCACGCGTGGCAGCACAGTGAAGGCTATGAGGACGTGCCAGGCTTTTGCTACTCAGCCCCGCTGGCCGACATCCGCAAGCACGAGCATGTGCTGACGCCGGGGCGTTATGTGGGCGCCGAGGAGCAAGAAGAAGACGGCGAAGCCTTTGCGGACAAGATGGCGCTGCTGACGAGCCAACTGGCAGGGCAGTTTGCGGAGAGCGCGAAGCTGGAAAGCGAGATCAAGAAGAACTTGGCGGGGTTGGGATATGGATTCTGAAATCGAATGGTTTGAGAAGCCTCTAGGTGAGATCACCAACAACCACGACGGCAAACGACGACCCGTGAAGGAGTCGGAACGAAAGAAGGGGGCGTTTCCCTACTACGGTGCGTCGGGGATAGTCGACCAAGTGGATGGCTACCTTTTCGATGGCAGCTACTTGCTAATAGCGGAGGACGGCGAGAATCTTCGGACAAGGCAGACACCCGTCGCCTTCATGGCCCACGGGAAGTTCTGGGTCAACAACCACGCTCACGTCGTTACCGGCACGGATGAGGTCAGTACCGAGTACCTTCATTACTTCTTGCAAGTCGCAGACATCCAGCCCTATCTCACAGGCGCTGTGATGCCCAAGTTGACGCAAGGGAACTTGAATCGCATTCCAGTCCGCTATCCATTGCCCAGTCATCAACGAGAAATCGTTAAGGTTCTCAAAGCCCTGGATGCCAAGATCGACCTCAACCGCCGCATCAACCAAACCCTCGAAGGCATGGCGCAAGCCATCTTCAAATCGTGGTTTGTCGATTTCGACCCCGTCAAAGCCAAAATCGCCGCCAAGGCCGAAGACCGCGACCCTCTGCGCGCCGCGATGAGCGCCATCAGCGGCAAAGCCGAGGCTGAACTCGATGCCTTGCCGCCCGAAGCCTTCGAACAACTCGCCGCCACGGCTGCGCTGTTTCCGGATGAGATGGAGGAGTCGGAGTTGGGGGAGATTCCGAAGGGGTGGGCTGTTCAGCGGGTAGGTGGCGTGCTCGAACTGGCTTATGGCAAAGCACTCAAGTCAACTGACAGGCACGAAGGAGATGTGCCGGTTTACGGCTCCGGCGGTATCACTGGCTATCACAACACGCCACTCGTTCCGAATGGCTCAATCATCGTTGGCCGTAAAGGCACGGTAGGCAGTCTGTACTGGGAAGACAAGCCATTTTTTCCAATCGATACGACCTACTACGTGCGGCCGTTGGCAGCGCCACTGACGTTTTGCTACTACGCAATGCAGACTATGGGGTTGGAGAAGATGAATACCGATGCGGCTGTACCTGGCCTCAATCGCGAGAATGTTTATCGCCTCGAGTTAGTTCTACCTGATTCAGCCACGTTGCAGCAGTTTGATATTCAGGTGGCAACTCTGCGCAAGGCCATTCACTCCAATCTGGAGTCAAGCAAATCACTGGCTGATCTTCGCGACTCCCTACTCCCCAAGCTTCTTTCTGGCGAGTTGTCTGTCGCAGAGCACACCGAACCTTCCGGAGCCGCATGATGGACATCAAGAAGCTCCGCGAAAACAAACTCATCGTGGACAAGGTCGAGGAGGCCTTGCAGGCGGCGTATTCCTCGAATCAGGAATTCAACGCAGTGCTGGACGACGCCGATCCGCTGTCGTTCAGGAGCTTGCGCGACCCTGAGCACGAATATTTGGTGAAGGTCAGCGATGCCCTGTACTGGGTGGAGCGTGATGCTTATCTGGACGAGCTGGACTACTGGGAAGGGCAGCGCCAGGTCGATCAGCACGAAGCCGCAGCAGCTTTCATCAAAGCCTCCGACCAACAAGCCGTTTTCCTCGACTTGGTGGATGCCGTTCGGGTTGGGCGGATTGCCCCGTTTGTGGGCGCAGGGCTCTCCAAACCCTGCGGCTATCCGATGTGGGGCGAGGCGCTGCGCAAGATCGCGCAGAAGCTGAATGGGCTTGACGTGCAGGACATCGAGCCACTGATGGCGGTGTACGACTACCTGCAAGCGGCCCAGGTGCTGCATGAGGCTGCGGCTCCGCAGGTTCAGAATTTCATCCAGACCGAGTTTCGTCAACGCGGTGCGATCAATGGGCCGGTCAGGCTGCTGCCCGAGCTGGCAAGCGGCTGCATCGTCACTACCAATTTCGACACGGTCATCGAAGAACTTTTTCGGGACCGGGGTCAGCCGCTAGACGGATACATGCACGGCACGCAGGCCGGCAACAACTTTGTGCAACGGCTCTTGCGCGGCGAGCGCTGCATTTTGAAGCTGCACGGAGATGCAGGACAGCCCAACACTCATGTGTTCACTGAGGCGCAATACCAAGCGGCCTACGGCGGGGCCGGGGGTGAACCCATTGCCTTCCAAAAACAGTTGCCACGGGCCCTAAGGCAAATCTTCATCAGCCACTCGCTGCTGTTTTTGGGTTGCGGTCTTGAGCAAGACAAGACACTAGATTTGTTCAAGTCTGTGGTGGATGAAGCAGCGTTTGAAATTCCGGATCACTTTGCTTTGCTGAACGAGCCAACCACACCACAAGAGCGCGCCCGCAAGGAGGCGCGGCTGCTGCAGCTCAAGATTCGGCCGCTTTGGTACCCGACGCCAGCAGATGCCGAAGGCAATCAGGATCACGGTTTGCTGGAGCAAGTTCTCAAGCTTGCAATTGCCGTCGCGCGCAAACAGGTGGTGTTTGGATGATTGATTTCCACTCTCTCGACGACCTCGCTCTGCTACGCGAGTCCGTCACGCT
>NZ_CBAZRM010000037.1:0-5273 GCF_964834465.1 Jezberella sp. | reverse complement strand
GAAGCTGAGCTTGAGCTGCCAACAATACTGATATTGCCCGCTGTAGTCACACCACTAGCTTGACCAATGGTGCCCGATGTCAGCACGCCGTACTCTGCGGTCGTTGCGCTTGCATTCGTTGAACTACCGGTGATACTGAGATTTGCATTGGCACCCAGCTGTATCGCGCTTTGATAAATATTGACACCAGTTTGCCCACCCCCACCACTCGATGTGTTGGTCCCCTTGATTGAAAGCGTGCCACTCTGCACGGACACGGTGCTTACCTGTATGTATCCATCATCGCTGCTGCTGCTACCCGTTAAATTAACTGTCCCATAAGTACTTAACGTGCCCTCAATACGTATACCTCGTGCGTGGTTATAGGCGTCTGTCGAAACCGTCGTCGCCTGCCCAGTGATGGTTAGCGAACCACCGGTTGCTGCCGTATAAGTGCTATTGCCGTAAGAGTCAAAAGCACCATAGCCGTTAACACCGGTGCCGGCTTCGGCCATCACACCGGTCAACACACTACTGGTCGTACCCGTAGAACTGATGTTGCCACTTCTGAGGAAATAGCCAGAGTTCACGTTACCGGCTGCGGTTTGCCCCGACGCATTGATATACGCGCCTGAAATGTTGGCATTTTGTTCGATACCGTAGCTGCCCGAGGAGGCGGCTGAACCCATCATGTAGAGATTATTGCTGGCAGTAATTGCCCCACCAATCGAAATACCATCGCCGCTGCTAGCGCTGGCCCCCCCTTGGGTAATCGCACCTGTGGGGGCACTGATCGTCCCATAGGTATTGTCCAGTGAAATGTTGTAACCACTGACCGTGCCCGAATTGCTAATCGAGCCGCCATACGACTTAGCCGAGATATTGACAACCCCCGTCCCAGTGTTAGTGCCACTGATACTCGACACAGAGATACCCGAACCTGAACTCGTTGTGGTTAAGGCGATCGTCGAGTTAGCACTCGAGGCATCCGAGATACTTAACGCGCCCGTCACCGTCATCGCCCCGCTCGATGACAAGTTAATCGAAGGGGCAACTGATGTTGTCCCGGTCAATGAAATCCCCGTGGAGGCGACCCCCAGGGTACCCGTGATATTCGCAACGACGTTGCCGGCGCCACTGATCGTATTAGTGATGGTGGTGTTGGTAGCAAGCTGATAACTTAAGGTCGCACCATTGGACAAGGTCACGGCGCTTGTCCCCAGAGAGCCCGTGGTCCCAGTGGTGCTGCTTGCACCAACTTGAAGCGTGCCGGCACTAATCGTCGTGGCACCGCTAAACGTATTGGTGCCGGTGAAAATCGTGGTGCCACTACCTAGCTGGGACACGCCGCCCGTGCCGCTGATAACGGCAGACACGGTGGGGGACGTCGTCAAATAGAACGCCAAGGTGCCGTTGTCGACGATCGAACTGCCCGTGCCTAAACTACCCGTTGTGCCACCACTGCCAATCTGCAGCGTGCCCGCACTGATCGTCGTCGTACCACTATAGGTATTCGAGCCTGTCAGGGTGGTCGTCCCCGTCCCTAACTGCGTCAGTGCCCCTGTCCCCGTGATTTGATTAGAGACGGTGACGTTGGACGACAAATCGTAAACCAGCGTGCCGCCGTCAGAAATTACCCCGGTATTCGTCCCCAAAGAGCCCGCTGTCGATCCAGTACCTACTTGCAACGTACCTGCAGTAATTGAGGTGGATCCGCTGTAGGTATTCGTCCCTGCAAGCGTCTGTTGGCCTGACACATTGGTTAATGAACCCGTGCCAGAAACAATGCCCGAGTAAACAGGTGCCGTGGACAAGCTGTTGTTAAAGTTCACAGCCGCGCCTGCTGTCACGATATTGCCCGCCCCGACCAAACCGCCTGTGATATTGATTTGATGGCCTGAACTACCTGTCACGGTCACGCCCGAGACAACAAAATTCACACCCGCGTTGGTCGAACTGGGATTGGTGGCTGTCCCCGTCAAATTCACATCACCGCCCGTTGCGCTAATCGCAACGGTGGCAGAGGGGATGTAAATACCCGCGTTTGTGCCAGCCTTAGCAGTACCTGTCATTGAGACTGCGCCTGCCGTTGATGAAATCGTTTCACCCGCGTTGATATAAACCCCTGAACCGCCTGTTGAACCGCCCGTGCCATTGAACGTCACACTTGAACCAGATATCGTATTGGTGCCATTGGTCCAAATCCCATTACCACTGCCCGTGCCGGCATTACCAGTGACGTTCACGGCACCCGTTGTTGAGATACTGCCGTACAAGTCGACCGTCGAGTTTGAGCCAGAACCCGTCGCATTAAGGGTGACGCCTCCAGTGCCCGAACTCAAGGTGAAGGTCTGATACAAGGCCCAGTTTGAACCACCAGCCGTATCGGTCGCAGAAATAGAAATCCCGCCCGTTGTGGCAGTGTTACTGAGATTGTTTAAGATAGTGACGCCACCTTGGTTGCTGGTTGTTGAGGTTGACGTCCCCGTGATGGTCACCGTGCCGCTTGCGACCATCGATAGTGCGCTACCGATATAAACGCCGCTATTACCAGTGGTTGCTGTGCCAGTGATCGAAATATTGGTGCTAGTCAAGACCGGGCTGTTGCTGAAATAAACCCCTGGTGAAGTTGTCGTAGAAGCACCGTTAATGACAATCCCATTGCCACTCGTGGCAGAAGCGGTAATAGATCTCGTATCGTTAAGTTGAATACCCGAACTGCCGCTGGCATAACCGCTGCCGCTCGTCAAAACGTTGCTAGCAATCGTGCCACCTGTATTATCAATAAACACATAGGTGCCCGATATATTTCTGGTTGGGTTGGCCCCCCCAGTCGGCGAGTTTGCGTTTTGGTCATTGAGCTGAATACCACCTTGATTGCTCTGGATAATGACATTGCCACCGGTCGACGCGAGTGACGTTGACGCGCCTTGGTAACCTAGCCCTGAGGTGTAACCGGGAGAATAAAGATAAAGAGCCGTTGAAGCCGCGTTATTCGTCGTGGCCTTAACGGTGAGTAACCCGGCCGAGGTCGCTTGCACGCCATCCAAGGCTACTGCTGCGTTGGTGTTTGTTGTCGCCGCCGAGTTGACGCCCTGCAACGTCAAGGTGCCACCAGCCGTATAGGTATGTTGCGTGTCTTGCCAGTTCGTTGAAGTGTAAAACAAACCGGTACCAACCCCAGTTCCGTTGACGGTTCCGGTCATTGATAAGTTGCCCGTTGCTGCAATCTTGGTGCCGTAGCTTGGACCCAACCAATTAAAAATACCGTAGCCAAGCGACGTTCTAGCCGACGTTGTCGTCGACGTCCCGTTCAAGGTGATGTTGGTGCCAGTCAGGGTATTGACCCCTTGCCATCCTTCGGTGAAGTAAATACCGATGCCGTTACCCAGCACATTACCAGTCGTCGTGGAAGACTGGGTGCTTGAACCTGTCAATGATATGCTGCCTGCGCCGGCCGCCAATGTCACTGCTGAATGGCCATTTGAATCTGACGCGCCGATGAGAATGCCGTAGCTATTTGCCGTGTTCCCTGACACTGAGGTCAGGCCGTTGGCCGTCATGGTGATGTTCAAACCAGCGGAACCGGTTGCGGTAATACTTGCCCCAATCGTAATCCCGTTATTCGCCGTGAGGGTCAGAGTGGGTGTACCTACACCGTTATACGTGCTGGTGATGGCCGAATTCACCAGAATATTGCCGTCTGCTTGAGTCGACCCAGCGACTGATAATGAGGCCCCTGTCGCGCTTGAAGTCGACCCAGACCCAGTGCCTGTGGTAATCGTGACACTGGTGCCAAGACTCAGTGCAGCGCTGATCGCGCTGGCCAAGATGACTGAATCACCTGCGGTATTAGCGGTCGATGTTGAATTGATTTCGACGTTGTAGGGATCAATCAACCAACTCGCGGCCTTGATACTGACCCCGTCAGATTTCAGATAGGCACCTGACGTTTCAAGTAATCCACCTAGCGCTTGAAGGTCGGCGCCACTGACATCGGTCTTGGCTGACAAAACGTCGGTCGCGTTGTTTCGACCAATCGTAATATTGCCCCCAGCTGCTGCGGGGTCACTGCTGTTTGCCTTGACCGATCCACTCACCACAATCTGCCCAGCGTCGGCGGTGATCGTCACTGAGCCAGCCTGCGCTGCTGAGACATCGACTTGACCGGCAACGTTGATCGAGGGGCCAGAGATGGTCACATTGCCACCTGGTGTGGTGACCGAGCTAGTTGCCGCAATGAACACCGCTTGATTCGTTGCGCCCGCTGCGCTGCTTTGCGCGCCGTTTGCAAGTTGACCCATCAGGGCAATATTGCCTCCACTAGACGAAACAACTGAAGAGCCCTGAATCGCAACGCCATTGCCACCAGCGACCGTCGTCGAACCGGTCATTGAAATACTGCCAGTGCCGGCCGAAACGGTTGCGTTATTGAGCGTGATGCCATTTACGTTCGTGCTGTTGCCAACCGCTGCACCCGCTGCATTGCCAGCCACGCCGCCACCGATCGCGATGTTGCCGCCATTGGTCACAATGCTTGAACCGCTATTGAGCACCACGGCGCCTGAACCCGTGCCACCAGAATTGGCGTTCACGGTCACGTTCAGCGCACCCGCTGTCGAGGTAATGCCGGTGTTCGCGGCCACCACCACATCGTTGTTTGCCAAGAAGGTGATACCTGCCAGACCACCCAGGGTTTTTGCCACGTTGGCGTTGATCATGATGTTACCGGCCGCTTGCACCGCACCGGTGGTGATCAATGTTGGCTTAGCTGACGCTGCGGCAGTGCTTGCTGCGGCGGCGCTTGCCGCACTCGCGGCCGACGCGGCTGCGTTACTTGCGGCAGCTGCTGAGCTCGCCGCAGCCGCTGTGCTCGCCGCTGTGGTCGCTGTGTTCGCTGCCGTCGATGTAACAGTCGTGGTACCGGTCGTGGTACTACTCGAGGTTTTGGCGGTTGTCGTTGCCGTCGATGTGGTGGTTGATGAAGCTGAGGCTGCCGTCGCCGTTGTCGTCGCAGTAGCTGTGCCTGAAGCGGCCCCTGTGGTGGTGCCACTTGCGGTGCCAGTTGCGGTGCCACTTGCAGTGCCAGTTGCAGTGCCGGCAGTTGTGCCACCAGCTGTACTTGCTGTACTTGCTGTCCCGCTCGCTGTCCCGCTCGCTGTCGGAACCGTCGTTGCCGTATTCGTTGCAGTATTCGTTGCGGCAGTAGCGCCACTTGCCGCAGGCACGATCGTGACCGAGGCCGTCGACCCGACCCCTGTCCCCGTGCTGATGATCACTTGAGCGCCGCTGTT
>NZ_CBAZRM010000036.1:0-5727 GCF_964834465.1 Jezberella sp. | reverse complement strand
AGTGGAAACCACTCCCAAAGTCGGTTTGTTCAAAGTCGATTGCTGTGGTTGCAATGTCGATTGCAAAGCTGCCTGGAACGTCGCTGGCGAAATAAGCCGCTGCTGCCCGTTGAAGTTGTCGTTCCAATAGCACCAGTCACCGATCCAGCGGCGGAAAAAGGTGTTATTGGTACCCACAGATTGTTTATTCGATGCCGCAGTCGTTACCGATTCTGATGCTGGCCCAGCGCCGTGCATCAGAATCCCCTCTGACTGACCAAAAGCGATCAGGTTCGCCTCTTGCGTAATATCCGATAGATCGGCCACGACTCCCAGCGCCGCGCCACTATTGCGCCATGTGTAGATACCAGTCCGAGAGCCCGGTGTATCAACACCAACAAGAATTGCTGAAGTAACGCTGGCCGCACCGTCCGTGCCGCCGCTGAAAGTTCCATTGCTGACTGATAAGCCTTGCGTGCTGGCACCGGCTGTCGCCGTGAAAAATTTCGAAGCGGCACGCAAGATAGAATTGCCGTTATTGATCGCCGCCGCCATATTAGTCCATAAGGCATTGCCGCTACCGCCAATGTTGTCGAACACCTCGGCAGGGAAACCAGCCACAGACAATGAAATTCGCCATGTTGGCGTTCCTGGCGTCGAACTGGATCCTTGCGTGATATTCCACAATGCGCCATTACCAGTGGTGCCGGTATATTTGTTGGTCAAGGTCAGACCAAGTGTGGGTGCCACACCGCCAGTCAAGGTTGCGCCAGAAACAGTTTCTACGGTGCCTGACTTTGCCAATGTCAGGGAGTTTCCAGCAGTGCCAGCGGTAGCCGCAGTAACGTTTAATTGCGAACCGGAAACGGCATAAGTAATCTTGACCAGATTAACGTCGCTTGATGCCTGCAAAAATGTCAGCAAAGTTGTCAATGTGGCCGTCAGCGATGCTCCGATGTTGACTTGGTTGCCAGTGGCGCCAGTTGCCACAAAAGTGACGGTGGTACCAGCGATGCTGATGGTGTCATTGGCGGAAGGCTGGCCAGAGAATGCAATATTGCCGGTTGCGGCAACGCCTGCGCTATTGACAGTGCCGGTAGCGGCTGTATCGGTGCCATCTGTCACGCGAGTCAGGAGCAAGCTACCACTGCCTGCCGCTTGCTGTGCCTGTGAGGCAATGGTCGCGTGCGATACCAAGTCACTGGCACGCACCACTGGCGAGCCGAACAAGGCCAATTGATTGCCGCTGCCCATGGTCGGCTGATTAACCGGGCCAAAGGAAGCCACACCACATAAAGCAAGAATACCGGTTTGCGCTGGCGTGATGATTCCCTGGCCGGGAGGCTGAATATTGATATACGCCCCCGGTACATTAAGCGTCGCGGCGTTAAACGCCCCAGTAAATGAATACTGTGTCATGTGTATTGCCTTTCAGTAAAACGCCAGAGCGTCAGAAATTGAAAATTTGCGGGTTCGTTGTTGGCGGTATAACGCCGCCGAAGACTTCCACCGTCCAGACTATCGCCTGCGGTGCGGTACCTGTTACAGTTGTGGCGTACTCAACCTCATACGTAATATCGTGTCTGTAAAGGATTGCCTTCTGTGCCGCATCCGAAGGCCAATCAGTCATGTAACGCAACCTTGCAGCGAAACCATCAGGCATGGTGATGAAATGCTGTTGTGTTAGAGCGGTTTTGATCGCGCCTTGTATAGCCCTGCGATTTGCTGGCGTTGCCGCCCACACGGTTATCTGAAACCGTCCTTTTTGCCTTGCCCACTCTGCCGCAACGGTAGACACAGTTCCGACTCGCGCAACAATAGTTGACGATGCCGGGATAGTTATAACTGAATCACTTGATGTACATTCTCTATTTCCAGATATCATCGCAGCCATTGCCGCAGCAATCGTTGTCAATGTATCGTTAGATTGAACTGCATACGCATAGGCAGCATCGTCAACAATAATTGCCACGTTCTGAGGCGTTGATACTGTGCCTGTCAAAGTTGCCGTTATGCCAGATACAGTCCAATCAAGAGTTGCCGCCGCTGGCACGCCGATTCTCTGCTGCTTAATTGGGTACCGCGTTGTGTTCGACGTGCCTGGAATCGAAAACACAGAAACAATGCTATTTGTTTCTGATAATTCAGCATCAAGAGTGGCCGGAGGCGGCCAACCAGTACCTATTGAAATCTGTGATTCCGTTACTGATGCGATTGAAGTGCCGCCGGGATAACAGGCTGTCGTAACAAGTGCAGCCAAAACATCCATCACATCGAATGCATCGGCCATTTAGTTTTCCAGTTTTTCAACAAGCAGGTTATGACCTAAAGAATTCCAATAACTAGCAGACACTTGATATCGGTTACCAAGATCATCGGTAATGATGTCGCGATCAAGTATTACACCAAGCGCAACCGAATTAAGCGATATGAATACTCGCCACATTGATCGCTTGGCGATGTCTCCTGCCAGATTTGCGTCTGGATTTCTACCTTCTTTTTTTTGTTGAATAGATGCGGAAATATCAGATAAAACTGGCGTTTCGCTTGATGGCGACAAGCCAAAATAGCCTTGATTACCAGCGCCTGATTGAACCGCAGGCCTTGTGATTGCAATAATTCGTGGATATAGAAACGACATGGCTATGCAAACAATCTGGCACGGTACTGATCGAGCAACATCTTGACATCATCACTCAAGAACGATGATGCACCCATCGTGTAGCCGGTATCACCGGCCTTAACGCTTTTTACATTACCCATCTGTGCGACTGCGTTCTTTGCCAATATGATTTGCGCGCATGCTGACTTGATTGCAGATGGCAAATTAGCAGCAGAATAACCAGCCACATACCATATATTGGTTTCTGAGTAATACGCAAGCATCACGCCAGCAGGCAACCAAACCTGACCTGATTGCGAATCGACGCCAGTATTGGTGATTGGGAAAAACTCCCATACCGGAGGGCCACCGAAGTGTGACAACGATGCCAATAGATTGAACTCGTCCACCTGGTACCGCGATGCATCACCACGTCTGCCATAACCATACCGGCCTTGGCCAGCAAGTAGCCGCGCTATCGGTGTATATGCAAGCACAGTAAGTGGACGACCAGCAGGCATAAACTTATGCTGTTTGATCACGCGCCCTTTATCCATCGCCACGGAACCTGTATGCGTGAAAACTACGGACTGAAGCGTTACGGTCGCCGGTGATGTTGTCAGCGATACTACAGCACAAGGTTCTGCTATCTCGCTATTTGCAGAATCCAGCACCAAAACATCACCAACATCAATGGCACTAATGCCACCAGTTACTGGAACAACTACGTTATTACCAGGCTCAATAGGGCCAGTGCCGGTCAATGTCATGGATGGAGCAGGCGCCGCCATCCATCCAGGCGCGCCAGTAGCATCTGGTACCCAGACAAGTCCCTCTGGTCGCTTCAGGTACGTATCGATAATATTCGATGCCGCTGTTACTTGACCTTGTGTGGTTGACGATGGCAACTCGTAATTTGCATAGTCGTCAGACGTCAAATAAGACGATCCCATTTAGGTTGCGCTCTGCCAAAGTGCCGCCACGTTTGTCAACGTAGCCGCCGTACTACCGCTGGTGTTGGTTACCGTAATTTGCAATGATGAGACTGCATGCCCATCGCTGGTGATGTTTGCTACCTGCGCGGTAGTCGCTGTTAATGATGCTGTGATCGGTGCACCTTGAGGAACGCTACCAACCAAATCGATGAATCGCTGAATGCTGATTGATCCAGCCTGAGAGCTAGTCAGGCCAAGCGCAAATGCAAGATAGCCATTCGATGGCAAGATTCCGCTCTGCACGTTACCTGATTCAGGGATGCTTAATGTAAGCCCCATTTCCGCAGCCGTCATCGGCACCTGAAGTGTCTGAGCGCGCTCGCCACCACCCTGCGAATTATCTCCACGGATTGTCATTTATGCCACCGCACCAAGATGCCGCATTGTCTTTTGACGATATTCGGGCATTGCTGCTGAGATAGCATTTTCTGGCAAAATGATCTGCGATCTTTGCGCCATCTGCTTATCAATCATGTAGCGGCCTAAATTGTCAGGCACTTCCGCAACACCGGCTTTGAAACGCACCGTAAATTGTCGTTTTGTGCGCTTTCCATCAGCTTCTCGCATGAAAAATTCGCTGCAATCGCTATCATTACCCGGTGTCAGGAACATCGTATGATCAACTTTCCCGGTCTTTAGATAAATACGCATTTTCGTTCCAATAAAAAAGGTCGCCAGATTTGGCGACCTTTGGTTAAAACTTCACTGATTCAATCGAAATACCAATGCGTTTTAAGTACCCACAACTGCAACAAGAGCATGCGCGTAGGCAAAAGCCTTAACGATAAGAGCGTCGAATTGCACGCCAACAAATTGGCCAGCCAAGTTACCAGTCAGGCCCAATTGGAAGATACGAGCTTTGCCGTCTGTGCCTTTGCCAATGTACGGAATCTCAATAAGATTTTCCGTTGTGATGAAAGCGTAATAATTCGACAAACCGGCAGGAGGTGCACTGAAGCCATACTTACCAGTTGTGTCGGTCGGCATGAATGGATCTGGAATCAGCGGCAAATCGCCAGCTTGAGTTGCCAAATACTTGACCGATACGCCGACAGTAATGTCCTTGGTGCCGAGTTCGATATGCGAGGCTTTGGCCTCCTTTTCGATCTTGTCGATCAGCAGCGGGTTCAAATAGATTGCTGTTGGACGTGGCCGGTACAATTGATTATCCTGTGTATCGGAAATCATATTCGCAACCATCGTCTTCAGCCCATCGATGATGCTGGAGCCATTACTGATAGTCGCCAATTGAGTAACTTGCGTCAATGCGCCCACCCATTGAGTGGTTGTCGGAATCAAAAGCGACGTATCCGATCCAGTCCAGAACATCTTGGCACGTAAGATCGTGATCGCACTGATAATGTCTTCGACATCTTTTGCCTGCAACGCAGCGAATTGTCCTTGTTGCTCCGTTACGTCACGGTCAAACAAGCTCAGATTTGATTGCGCAACGGACGCCTTGATAAACGCAGCACGTTCTTGCCGAACTGGGCCAGATGCCGTTGCCGCAATGTTTCGAGGATCAGTTGATGTTGCGGTAGCCATCGCTGTTTGTTCAAAATAGCGATGGGGATGGCCGGTTGCCGGCGTAGTTCCGATGCGTTCGAGGGCAATCGAGTTGCGACGAATGATATCGACAATTTCGCGCTCAAAGACAGGAACTTCCAACGCACCAGGCCCTGAAAAATCAGCGGCAGCAGACAGATTTTGAAAGCCTGCTCCATTTGCATTAAGCGCACCCGCCAATGCCACAAGTGCAGGGTCTTTTTCCCCTACGGTACGAGCTTCAATCATTTTCAATTCTCCAAAAAATTAAAGCGCCCTTAGGCGCCTTGTAGTGTTTGATTCAGCTCGTATTAGCCGCGCTTCAACAGTCCAGAATTTGCAATATTCATCTTTGCTTCAATGCGTTTTGATGTTGATGTAACACCGGCCGCAGTCAGCATCTGGTCGACTTGAGCCTCCGTCATCCCTTCTTTTGGCACTTCGCTAATGCCGCCTTTTGCCAAGAGAGCTTGGATTTCGCCAGGAATCGTTGCGCGTTGCGGTGCAGAAGATGCCTTGAATGCCGACGCCTTCAGGTCTGTTACAACTGTCGTCATGGCAGAAACTTGTTCTGTTAATGCTTTGATGGCAGGATCTTCGACTTTG
>NZ_CBAZRM010000035.1:0-5877 GCF_964834465.1 Jezberella sp. | reverse complement strand
CCTCGATCGCAAGGGTAAGCCAATGTTGATTAAATTAAAAGGTAAAGTCGAAGCGTTTTATCGCTGATCGACGCTTTCAGGTCAATCTGACAACGCATCCACCACACAATAGAAGAGCTGGCCAGGAATTAACTGGTCGGCTCTTTTTTATGTGTCGTGCATCAGACATACGATCAAGTGCCTTCGTCACCACGTAACTGTAGCGACCTGCGTTTTAAAACGCGCCGACCTGCATTCGACGCGATTTTCGACCAGAATTAACTGCGATTGACGGGCCCCTAAAACCAGCATTAGCTGAGAATGAAACTGCATTCAGCCGCGCGGACCAGAATTAATTGCGACTGAATAAACGGTGGACTAACATGTGCCTAAATACAAACGTATTGCTTGAAAATTAGTTAGGAAAAATAATGGCTCGAAACACAGTACTGATGAAGCTGTTGCCCTCTGCCTACTTGGAATCTTTTTTGAACGGCAACTTGTACATGAACACGCCAAAATATTTTGCAACGCTTGAAGAAGCGGACCTCGTCAGGTCGGACGCGGACGAAGGCATTCACACATCAATGCAGACAAAGGAGGTGTCTATCCGAAATGAACAGGGGGAGTGGGTGCCTATCGCTGGTTTGATCAATCCTGTTCTATACCGGACTCAAGACGCGGCCACCTACAATATGTACTGTATGTACGGCATTCAGGAGCTGATAGAAGAGCCGCTTGACGACAGGAATCTCGCCTTTGGTGATACGTTTGTCGCTATCACGAATAGTGAAGAATTTCTTCGCCGCGTCAAAGAAGCGGCCGACAAGGAGGGGCGTGCATACGAGCACGCGCTCATAGAGTATGTTGACCGAGAGACATTTGACGGCTTTATGGGACCATTCCGGAAGTTCTCGTCGTTCGCTTACCAACAAGAGTTCCGAATGGTACTCCTTGGTGGTGATGGCTCTCCTACTACGCTTTCCATAGGCGATATCCGGGATATCTGCATCGTTGGTCCAAGTGTCGAATTTAATCGACGATTGTTTCGCTCTCTTCCTGATGGGAACCTTTCCTCTTAAGACTCACATCAAGCCGCTTGCTGTATTGCCGCCAATCTATAAAAGTGTAGTCCAAAAAACGTCCGTTTTCTGGTGGTTGATGCGCGGGCTAACGCCGGCGCGGTGGGTCGTGGTATTGTTCGGGCGTCATGGCTGCTCTCTCAATGGGTCGTCCTGGCAGGAGGGACAGACGCCGCAATCGTCTGTCCTTCCATCCTGTGATACGCCGCGATTACATCAGCATTTTCAAGCTCCCTGAAGGCTATCCGCTCGCTCAAGGCGTCGGGCAGCGACAACACGAGCCAGGGAGCACCCAGCGCTTCCAGCATGTTGTCCAGCTCCCAACAAACGATGGGAGACACGATCATGGTCCCTGTGTCCTCATTCTCCCAAGCCAAGCAAAGCTGGTCGCCCAGCTCTACCATGTACTGAATTCGCCCTGCGCCCCGCGTCTCGGCCTCTTGGTCGAACTGGTGAGGCGTGGCGACGATGTGGGTCAGCCTGTACATGGCTAAGCGAATGGCCTGTGCTGGTTCTTTCATTGGTCAATCCTCCGGTGATGGTGGGGCCTGCAAATTGGGCTTGGTATAGCCCGAATTCGTGAACCGCCCTGAATGACCATCACGACCTTTGGCGTCAATGCAGGCAACGACACATTGACGATAAACGCAATCAATCCTTGGGCAAACGCGCCGCTCACCCTGCCGGATCTTAGTAGGCGAAGCTAGTTTTCTTGCACGGGGCTCGGTGTTTCTGGTTCTTATGATGTGCACATGGTGCCACCGGCGGCGCCAGCCGCAACTGCCGTCCGGCCCGCATGGCCGATTCACGTGTGCAGCCTGTGCTGCGGCGTTGACTCAGAAGGCCGCGTTCACGTCGCCGTACGGTGCGGCGCCTGCCAGCAACGGCTCGCTGCGCCCGTCCGTAAGGAAGCCCCGCGCCAGGGCCTGCGTCTGCGCCCACATGGTCTGCGGCAGCCACGAGCCCGCGCTGACGCGGCGAACGCCCAGCGCCGCGAGTTCGTTCACAGGCGCCAAACCTGGCCAGACGATCACATTCAACAGCAGCGGCGTGCCGGCCGCAATGCGGCGAATCTCATCCTGCGCGGTCAGGCCAAGCACAAACAAGCCATCGGCGCCTGCAGCATGATAATCCGCCGCGCGGTGCAACACCTCATCGGCTTCTTTGCCCGCCACAACAAGCTTGCGAGCATATACGTCCGTACGAATATTGATATACAGCGGCACGCCCTCACGCTGCGCCGCTGCGCGAATCGCCTCGATCTTGCGGCACAACAGCGCCGGCTCTTCGCTGCCATCCTGAATATTGATACCCACCGCGCCAGCGTCCATGAAGCGAGCCACATTATCAGCCACGACAGCCGCGCCGCTTGCATAGCCGCCCTCCACGTCCACGCTGAGCGGCACATCAAGCACGCGCGCCATGCGACGCACAGCCGCCACATGCTCGTCCATCGGCAGCACATCGCCATCGCGATAGCCAAGCGACCAGGCGACACCGGCGCTGGTGGTGGCAATCGCCTGAGAGCCCAGGCTGGCGATCAGGCGGGCGCTGCCTGCATCCCAGGCGTTGGGCAGGCGAAGGGGTTGGGTTTGCAGATGCAGGTCGCGGAACATTCGGGCTCTCCTTGGCAAAGAAGCCCATTCTATCCATGTTGATTTCGCGCGATAATAGCCTGAAATCTCACATATTCTGTTGCCATTGACATCAATTAAGGCGATCCAATCGATGGAATCCATGGAAGCACCCTCTCTGCAGTTAGTCCGCGTCTTCGTCACTGTAGCGCAATGTCGCAGCTTCGCCCGCGCCGCCGGTGCAACGGGCATGACACCATCGTCCATCAGCCGCCTGGTCAAGCAGCTGGAGGAACAACTGGGCGTGGTGCTGATCAACCGCACTACCCGCGCCATGTCGCTGACCGACGTAGGGCAGCGCTACTTCGCCGAATGCAGCGCAGCCATGAATCAGCTGCACACCGCCTACCGCAATGTGCGGGAGCAGCAGGATCTCGTGCACGGCCTGCTCAAGGTCAGCGCGCCGCTGGCTTTCGGCCGCATGCATGTGGTGCCGCATTTATCCGCATTCATGCAGGCCTATCCCGACATCGAGCTTGATGTAGTGATGACGGACCGTTATGTGGACATCGTCGGCGAGGGCGTGAGCGTAGCGATTCGCATCGGCAAGATGGACGATTCCGCTCTGGTGGCACGCAAGCTGCTGAACAACCGCCGTGTGCTGGTCGCTTCGCCAGCCTATCTGGCGCGTGCAGGCACGCCGGCCTCCCTTGACGAACTGAAGCGCCACGAATGCTTGGTCTCCACGGCCAGCCACGATGGCGAATCGTGGCGCCTGTTCGGGCCAGATGGTGAGTGCAGCTTCCGGCCACGGGGCCGGCTGCGCGCTGACAATGGCGAAGCCGTGCACCGCTTCTGTCTGGATGGACATGGCCTCGCCTTCCACTCCGCCGTGGCCATGGCGAACTCGCTGCGCACGGGAGAGCTGGTCCAGGTGCTGCCTGGGTGGACGGGACGCGAGACCGGCGTCTACTGCGTTCGCCCTCCGCAAACTCCCGGCCCCACTGCACGCGCCTTCCTCGCATTTCTCCTCGCCCGCTGGCAGGCTAGCCCTGATCTCGCTCCTTACGTAGTCTGATGTTATATTTCGCGCAAACTTCAACAACGGGACCTTAATGACACGCCTGCCTCTCTACCTCGCCGCAGCTGGCATGGTCGAACAGGACACATTCCCCACTATCGCTTTTTGACGGCACGCACCGAACGTCCAATCAATACAGGCGCCAGCCCGAACGGTACAAAGGTAAGCAAAAAGCCACCCACTAAGCTAAACATCACGTCGAGTGCGCGTTGCCACAGCAACGTCCCTCTGCCATATTCGCTCCCAAAGGCAATGGTGCAGGCTGCGACAAGCACGCCAATGTCGATCCCAACCAAGGCGGGGCCGAGCAAGGTCTCTCCTTCAGAGTGAGCAATTTTCACTTTACGTTCCTCAAGGTGTTGCAAGCATCCCCGATGGTGAACGCAATCCGAATGCCCGCTTGTGGCCGGATGAAGACGACTAAGGGGCAATTGCGGGCCACACAACTGCTTGGGCCACGATGACGCTTTCCCCATTAAACGTCACCGATGGGGAGCCATAAAGCACATATCCTTTCGCAAGTGCCTCGCTGACGCGACGGCAAAACTTTGCATCATCTGGTCCAGTTAATACTCGATAGACCGGCAAATCGTCTGGTGGAGTTTTCATAGTTTACTTTCACTCGTTGAAGTGGCGGCTACTGGCCGGCTGCTGTCGTTGCCAGGTATCGCCCCATTACAAACATTCAGTTTTCCAGTAGTCGTCAGCTGCGGGAGGCGCTCATTAAATCGGGTTTTACCTGACTAGTGCCAAGCAGTAAAAGCGGTCCGCTCCACTTTCTGGTAGTGGGTCCGGGCCACGAACCCATCCCAAAGACTCATACAGGTGAACCGCAGCCCCCATGTCGCCCCAAGTCTCGAGTTCCAGTTGAGTGAAGTTATGGCTAACGGCCTGTGCTATTCCCTCGCTCAACAGCGTTCTACCGATGCCCTGTCCTTGCATGCGCGCATCGACGTGGAAGCCGAACAGCTTGGCGACAGCCCCTTCCATACGCTGAATTGCAAGGCAGCCGACTAGTTTGCCATCTACCTCTGCCACTAATTCGATTTCGTTAGGGGTGTTGGCTTGGCCAAGCGCACCAATGGCAGCATCTAAGGTGTCAAAATCCGCGATTAAACCGAAAGAAGCTAATGATTTCTGTACTACAGCCTTGGCACCGGAATTATCGATAGGAAGAGCTTTACGAATTGACATTGCTACCTCTTGAGTGATTCAGAGCAATGATTCTATGCGAGAGCTTCCCCCTATGTCGAGGGAGCGCCATTCCTCCCATCCATCACGGACCGTCTGGTATTGGCCGATCTCGGCCCAAGGCAACAGGATACCAGCTTGCTGAAATGAAAATATCACACATTCCCACAATTCGACGAGGAGGGCAGACCTGCGCATCATTTGCTACTTGAGGAGGTCTGGATAGAGGATCGCTGTCCGGCTTGTGATGCCAACAGGTGTCCGACTTCAAGTGCCATTGGGTGTCCGGCTTGAGATGAGAATGAGTGTCCGGCTTGATGAGAATACTCAGGCCGAGCTGGTGCCGGTGGCAATCCTCAGTACATCGCGGTGACCGGCCCCGATCAAATCGGCCTTGGGTATGTTCGTGTGCGTCCACGGAAACAGCTCATTTTTCTGCTCCACCAGCACCCGCAGGTCCTGCTTGAACCCCTGCTCCAAGCCGGGAGGCGACGCGTCCTGGTTGTCGGCCTCGACCATTTTCCAAATCCGCTCGATGTGGCTCTCCTGCTCTATTTCAGGAAAGAGGCTGATATTCCAGGCTAGGCAGCAGGTCATGGTGGCCTTCTTCCGCGTCTCGAATTCGTCAACGAAAAGGACGTGCGGCAGCATGAAGGACGAGAAGCAGGACGCTACTGAAAATTGTTTGAATTTCATGGGTAGGATTAGATGGGCAGGCCAGCGGCAAGCATCCGGTCGCGCAGCTCCGCTGTGCGCGCCGGTTCGAGTTTGTTGTTGAACAGCGCGCGGATTTCCGCAGGCTTGGCGTCGAACTGTTCGATCATGTCCTCGAAGACCCGCTCGCAGCCGGCCGCCTGCAACGCGTCCCGCTGCAAGTCCAGGTTCTGGTCGTCGGTCGAGACGCGGGCGTAGCCGATCAGCATGGCGACTTGTCCAATTAATCAGGAAAACTCAGTATAGCTGGACTTTG
>NZ_CBAZRM010000034.1:0-6719 GCF_964834465.1 Jezberella sp. | reverse complement strand
ACCCGTCAAACCCAAAGAATTCGGCGAGATTGCAGCAGTATAAAATCGCAGCCATTCAGAACGACCCCACTTTAATACCCCCTAGCAAACGTGGTTTCTATCCTACTTTATTTGACCCAAAAACAGGCGCTCAGCTAAGCCCCACAACAGGTCAACCGCAAAACCAAGATGGATCTAACGGTGCATCACCGCCGCCCCAGTTATTCGGATGGAAGCATGACACAAATGGTTACTTTGATGCAGGCGACCCCGGTAACGCAGCCCGCCTAGCAGCTTCTCAAGGCACCTCTGTAACACGTAATCGATTTGGGGATATAGTCCAATCATCACAAATAACGCCTACCACAAAATATAACGTCGGTGACAAACTTCTAGCTGGCGCAGCAGCTGGAGCAGGTACCGTATTAAACGCAGTAACTGCTCCTGTTCTTGCCGCGAGTGATATAGTCGGGCACCCCTTACCAACGCCATGGTCGCCACCTGCTGGCTCGTTGGCTGCAGAGTACACTCAGAACATAGGCGATGCCGCGCATACAGTTGGATTAGACGCGCTACCTTTTGGGTCGGGAGAACTAAACGCGCTAAGCCACTTAACACCGCAAGCAGCGCAACAAGCAAACCGTATAGGAGCATCTAAAGCCGGTATAGCCCCTGTTCAAAACTCATTGTCAGGGGCAATAAACCCGCAACAAGGATCTAGAATAGAGCCGACGTTACAAGACGCCAGTGTTCAGCAAGCACCAACGACTGCCCAGGTTCCAGCGCCGCTTGCAAATGCATTGACAGCGGCTATGCAGGCAAAACCGCGCCTTAAACTGAGCACGTCTGGCCAGATTACTCCCGTAACTACCCCAACAGCGCCAGTCAGCGAAGTAGCTCAACCTGCTGCTACCCCCACTACTCAACCAGTATCAACCCCTACAACTCAACTTGCAACCGCTGCCTCACCAACTACAACAGGGGTGGCGGCTCAGACGACACCGGTACCGCCTGGTGCATCAGTTACACCGGTACTACCTGGCGCATCCGGTGTAACTGACGCACCATCTGTAACATTCACGCCGCCAGCCAAGGTTACAGATCCACGATTGACTTTACCGCCAGATATTCAATCGCAGAATATTGCCACACTTAAAGCAATCGGCCTTGACAGCCAACGGTCATCCGCGATTAGCGGAAACCCCAAAGCGGCTGGGACTGAGTACCAACAGGCTAAACTAAATACGCCACAAGGTGACGTTATGAGTGCGCAGCTAAATACGGAGCAGCAGGCTTTAAAGAACTACGGGCAGAAGTTGATTCAAGATACCGGTGCTACAGCGTCAACGCCAGAATCTGCAGGGCAGGCCATTCGTACGCCTCTCCAAGGTCTGGCCGATCATTATGACCAAGCAATTGGTTCGTTGTACGACAAAGCGGATGTAAATGCTAAGGCATTGGGGGCACATGTAGAAACGACGAATCTTGATAATTTGATGAATAACCCAGGTTTTAAAGAAACCTTACTAGCCCAGGACAAGCAGAGTTTGCTTGATGCTACAAGTCGGCAGCTTGACCGCTTTAAAGGTAATTTGCCTGACGAGCCAAATGCCCCCGAGCCGCTGAGTGTTCCGAGTGCAGAGCGTTTTCGCCAATGGCTCAATCAACAGTACAAGGTGCCGGGCAATGCCCCCATTATAGGACAACTAAAGCAAGCACTCGATGCTGATGTCACCAAAGTAGGTGGCGCGGGGGTGTATGACCAGGCTAGAGCGCTACATGCAGAGATGAAGAATACCTTGGAAAATCCAAATGGGATGTCTGCATTGCTGACTGAGGATGGCCCTAATGGAGTTAATCAGAAAATTCCTGATGAACGGCTTAGTGACCGGCTTCTAGCTATGCCGAACAAGCAATTCAGCCAAATCACGAATACACTCAAGAACCTGCCGCCAGAACTACAGGACCAAGGTAATGCAGCACTAGCCGAAGTTAAGGCTGCGCTGTTACGAAAGGTCTATGCCGCCGGTGACAGCGGTGGAACACAAGCGGGCCAATCGGCATGGAATGCTGCTAATGTGACCCGCACACTCAACTCCCCGGCACTCAATGGAAAATTGAATATCCTCAGTCCGAATGAACTAGCAAACCTGCAAACTCTGCACGATGCAGGTCATTTATTGCAAACACCATCATCGTACCCCGGTGCTGCTGTGCAGGGGCATAATCTGGTACAAAAGGGGTTGATCTATGCGCCACAAGCAGCAGGAGCAGCCGCAGGGGCGTACCTTGGAGGACCAGTTGGAGCCATGGCCGGCGGCACAGTGGGGGGTATGTTGACGGCTAAAATGGCGCAACGCGCTGAGGTTCAGCTAGCGAATAAACTTCAAACACAATTACAAAATCCGAAAATCGTACCACCATCACCTGGAGGGGGGCAATAAGCATGGAAATTCTACCAAACGCAGAGCAGCAATTTTTTTATAACAATGGGTCACCGCTGGCCAACGGCACCGTGGCAACCTATATACCAGGCACCTTGACACCAAAGACCACGTATATAGATCAAGCAGGTATGACGGCGAACGACAATCCAATTGCACTTGATGCTAACGGTCGCTGCATAATCTGGGCTAGTGGGTCATACCGCCAAATAGTTAAGGATGTCAACGGCAACGTAATCTGGGACCAAGTGACATACTGCGACGGCGCGCAAATTCTGCAAACATCGCTGGCCCTCTCATCCGGCGCTGGCATGCTTGGGTGGGTTCAAAATGTGGCTACAGCAGTATTCCGTTTTGTACGTAATAAGTTATACGACCAGGTTAGCGTAGAAGACTTTGGTGCTGTGGCAAATAATGGCACTGACCAAACCGTGCTTCTTCAAGCTGCAATCGATAGCGGCCGAAAGCGCATTATGTTGGCAGATGGGGGTGTATATAATTACACGTCGCTTATTTTTCGGGCTAGCAATATAGAGTTTTTTGGCGGTGGCTTTGGGTCAGTTTTAAACTGCATATCTACCGTAGTATTTTCTTCAATCTGCCTAGTAGAATCCTGTACGGGAATTTACCTACACGATTTTGAAATGCGCGGGGCCGCGACCACAGAGAACGGTGGGCAGAGCGCGCCGGCCCCATTACGCGCCATTGTAAATGGTACCAATACTGCAGGCACGGCACACTCGAATCTCGTGTGGAACGCGTACAATCGGATAGAGCGCTTGCACATTACCGGGGCAGCACCAGGCACTAATGGGTTTAATATTGGGGCTCAATTTAATTACGCGAACTACTCGACGTTTAAGGATTGCGTCGTTGAAAGTTTGTATGGAACAGACTCTAGTTTTGGTTACGGTATTGTGTGCAACGGCAAAGGGCAGCAAGTAACTGGGAACCGCTTCCTTGCTACGATCACCGGGCAGGGGCGCCACGCCGTCTACATGACAAATACCCCTTTCGATATTCTCTGCCAGGGGAACTACGCCCTTAACTTTCAGAATGAGGCATACACCAGCAACACCACGGGCTCAACGGCCGGAACCTTCGGCTACCTCAAGATACTCGACAACATCGCCGAGAACTGCTTGCAGGTCGGTGTAGCGCTCGGTTCCCTGCAACAGGCCGTCATCGACATTAATGCCCCGTATTCTATCATCTCGGGGAACACAATCGTCGGCTCAGCCTTTAGTGGTATTTCCTGTTACAACGTCGCAGGATGTATTATTGCAGAAAATATCATTCAAAACGTGAATGCAGAGGGCGTCTGGCTCACTCTATGCACCGATCCAAAAGTTCATCACAATGATATATTTAACCCTGACTTTTTAGGCTCGTCTACCTATAGTGGGGTGTATATCGAGAGGTCTACCGGCGTAGAGGCATCTAATAATCGAATCGATGGTGTGAACTACGCTGCTGGTGTAACGCTTAACGCATCTACGCCGGTACCTACCGGGTGCCAATTATACGACAATAATATCACCGGGTCTTATGGTGCTGATATTGTGGGGGCTACTCTTGACCCATCAAATACTGTTCGCCGAATTAAAAATGAGCCACAGAATATTGACTATACACCGGGCCAATCTACGCCTAGCGTCGCTCAGAACGTGGTCAGGATTGGGAGCATTACAAACTCAGGTTCTGTCACGATTACAAATTTGCTCGGCGCGTTTAAAGGGCAAATTGTAGTACTTATGTTTTATGACACAAACACCACTGTGCAACGAGGGAACTTCTTTCTTGCCGGTGGTGTGGACTTTGTCAGTACCAATCGATCATCCCTCACTGTGTCCTATAATGGGGCAACGTGGGATGAGGTATGTCGTGCGGTCAGCGTTTCATAATGCATGCATGTAATCCTAAACGGAGAATAAGTTATGGACGACCGTCGAGCAAAAAATATTAGTATGGACGAGCGACGATTAAAGATATTGGGCATGGATAATTTTGATTGGCGGATACATACCGATGAGCGCATGCAAGAATTCGAGCGTCGGTTAAATCGCCAGGATGATGTTCAGTTAGCACATGGAGCAAAATTGGAGTTGAATACTGAGCTTACTAAAAAGACATACGAGGCTACCCAGGACATCGTAAATTTATACACGTCTGCACAGACTACAACAAAGTTGCTAGCGAGGTTTGGTAATTTTATTGCGGCAACCGTGCGTAAGTGGTGGCCTGTATGGACGGCTATTGCGGCTGTTTGGGCCTGGTATCACAAAGGAGATGGAAAATGAACATGGTATATAGTGGTACTGGGCTGGCTATCACTGAGCAGTTTGAAGGTTGTAAATTGACCGCTTACCAAGACACCGGAGGGGTATGGACAAACGGGTACGGCAACACCCATGGCGTCATTCCTGGGTCTACGATCACGCAAGCGCAGGCTGAGTCTGACCTGGTAGCCAACATCCAAAACAGTGTCAATGACGTGAATCGACTTGTAACTGTGCAGCTCACGCAGGGAGAATTCGATGCGCTCGTTGACTTCGATTTTAATGTTGGGCGTGGCAACCTTGCTTCGTCTACTTTGCTTCGCCTGCTTAACGGTGGCGATTATGCTGGCGCTGCTGAGCAATTTGATCGATGGGATCAGTGCAAAGGGCAGGTAGTAGCTGGCTTACTTCGTCGCCGGCAAGCAGACGCGTCTGAGTTTAACGGTGGTCAAAATGGCTCAACTACTACAGGCACCTAGATATGACATTGTAGACGCCAGAGCGCACGTTGAGGCGGGTGAACTGATTTGTCATCAACGTGAGGAGATAGTTGGAGTCTCCTATGAAATGGGCATACGTGTTGAAACTCCTACGGGGAAGTTTCACATGGTTAAATGCCCGTACCACAAAATAGTCAAGGGGTAATCATGGGGCCACGAATATTTGCTATGCTAGACTACATCGCCAACCGCCTAGCAGAACGCTCAACGTGGGAAGGCATTGCATTTATCGCGGCCCTTACCGGCTCCCGGTACGCCAACATGGACTGGGGCCAATGTGCTGCGCTCGGCGCAACGATTTCGGGCGCAATCAAGATCTGTTTTCCAGATCACCAATCAACTAAAGGAACTACTAATATGACTACCGTAAATCTCTCTCTGGCCGCAACTGCGGTTACTCCTAACTCGCCTATTATTCTCAGTGTGGGCGCTACATCTCTTGCCGGTATTCAGTTCAGTCTCGGTGCCGGGATCGCCCCACAGACGATCGCGGGACCGGCACCCTATAGCGCCGTCTTTGCTAACGTGCCAGCTGGCACCTACGATGCTGTAGCTCAGCCGATTGATAACCTGGGCAACCTGGTTGGCACACAAGTATCCGTGAATGTCATCGTTTCTGCTGCCACGGCCGGCCCAACTGTCAATGGAGATAACCCAATTGGACCACTTGTCGCCACGCTGTCGTAGACTAATCGAGCTGTTACTACGGCTCTGTTGCCGTCGTAATATCGTGCTCGGTGACCAACCCATCGGCCCACTAGGGGTGGATATTTCCAACTAATCTATCAGGAGGCGTACTCGAAAGGGTACGCGAACACCATGAAGAAAATTACTTGCATACTTGTATTCGGCATGCTGCAAGGATGCGCAGGGCTCTCACAAACGGTGGCGGCAAAGGCGGCATCAGATAAGGTAGCCGTTGAGGCAGCGAACGACAATATCGTAACAGGCATCAAAGACGCTACCTGCGCACTCCCATACGGCACACTATTGCGCCACCCGGAAATGCAGCCAGCCGCACAAAGTATCTGCGGAGCCACGGCCAACCCGGCGTCGCTGCTGCCGTCGGCAGTTGTCAAGTAATCCTTTACAACTGCTATGACCGATATCTCAATCCTGCAAGCCGCACAAGCTGCTTGTGTCGACATCTACGCCATGACCGGCTTTGACCAAATTATCAAAGTCGGTTGCGACGTGATTGGTATTAAGAAAGTTGGCGGTACTATGCTGGTCGTGCCGGAAGGTAGCGCGTCAGAAGCGATGTGGATTAATAATTTTGATGCTCTTCCTAAATCGCATGAGGCGTTTGGAATTATGCACGCTGGCTTCCTTGGGTCAGCGCAAGCTATCTACGCTGTCATCAAGCCTTTATTGACAGGCAAGATGGCGTTTGCTGGGCATAGCCGTGCTGCCGCCTTGTGCAACATCCTGGCAAGCATGTGCGCACTCGACGATATACACGTATCCGGCCTGTATCTTTTCGAGTGCCCGAATGTCGGAATGAATCAATACGGTTC
>NZ_CBAZRM010000033.1:0-7806 GCF_964834465.1 Jezberella sp. | reverse complement strand
CCTGGCCGGAATTGAATTGATGCACATGATCCGCAAAGGTCAGATGAATGTCACGGAAGGAGAAAATCTTTCTTTCGCAGAGCAGTTTTATTCACTGGCAGTCTAATTGCGCCCAGACCTATTGCACGCTTGAAAAACTCATCCAAATTCTAGCCATTTCAAATTAATGCGACAGAACCTGTTTGTAAGGCATGGGATATTTACGGCGCTAAAATCATCCTTCATCATGCCAGATCGACGACTGATTGGCGAATTTCTGATTTATTCAACAACGCCTCGTCGAATGGTCGACGTAAACTCCGCGCTCTTGCATCATCTCTTCGAGGTTCCGATAACTGAGCGCATATGCAGCGTACCAGCGAATGCACACCAGAATAATTTCCTGTGGAAATCTCATACCTTTCATCTTCAATATGCCGCTTTTTTCCAACAGATCAAAAAACTATAGCATAACCGATTCCATGGCCGGATGCGTTAATGCGACAGAACCTCCGGTCTTGGCAGGGCGCCACTCAATGATCGCCTCCTCGGTAAACCAGATCGTGATGTCGCCCCGGCGGCACAATGATTTGTTGTACTCCGGCCAATTGAGCACTTTATAAGTGGCCTTTGTGAATTTGTGGCGGCAACTCTCGTTATGTTTGTAAGGCATGGGATATTTACGGCGCTGAAATCATCCTTCATCATGCCAGATCGACGACTGATTGGCGAATTTCTGATTTATTTAACAACGCCTCTTGGCATGCCGGTGTCTGTAAAAATCTAAATTCTGGTCGAAAAGGAGTTACTTTAGCCAAGCTCTGATTTATTCAACAACGCCCACTTTAGCCCCATTCTGATTTATTCAACAACGCTCATATTCGCTACCGAATAACAGTTATCGACTTTGGACTTCCTTAAGCAACTGGTCGGCTGGCTTAACGCCTTGACAGTCGGAGCCGAGATATGTCATTAACGATTCGCTGTGCATTGTATGACTCCCACGAGTATCGGACATTGCCATATCCACGCTAGTAGTCACAGAATCTCCACTGGTTGTGCTCTCTCCCTTGCCTGCCATAGTTCGGCCTTTTGTTGTGCAATTGAACTCGAAATTGCTTTTGTTACCGCTGCGGCTTACCTTTGCTGGTTCGCATCGACCTTCAGAATCGACTATTGGTTTATCCCTAGCCGCCATAGCCGCGCTGACGCAGATTCGGGTACCACCTCCGGTAGGCGTTCCTTGGCGTCCCATCATGGTTTGCATCTGCTTGCGTTGTTCTGGCGACATATTGGCCATTGCCTGTTGCATTTTAGCCTGAGCTGAAGCTAACTGTGCGGTCATGTCTTTACCGTCCATAATCTGTTTGATTGGCCTGATTTCCCATAAGCCTTGCTTCAAGCCTGAGCCTTGCGCTAAGGCGGTACTGCTTAGTGTTATGAGAATCGCCAGAATTAATTTCTTCATGTTTGCCTCCGCATGTTTAGTTAACGGCCAAAACAGAATTCCATACTATCAAATTCCTTGTTGCTGCACGCTTACATCCGTACTTTGCGACCCGCCGTTACTGGCACAGAGTGCGCATTCGTCATTTTAAACTTATTTCCGAAAAACGGTCACTGGCAATACAAATATTGAGCTGACGTAAAGCAGTCTTAGCCCAATTTACCCTATCGACCCAATGTGACGGACCATTTTTCATACCTAATTGTACCCCATCGGTCATCGTCCTCGATTATGTCATCTGTCTGTAACCGCAATAACGGATAATTTGAAGAGATAGAATGGCAAGCAATTGTTGGTGATCAACATCATGCTTGCGAGGAGTTAGCAGGTTCGCAGTGTCCTTGCACGACAGGCAGATTGAGTGTCGCCATTGCACTTACGAGCAAGGCGTTGACCTGCTGGAGGTTGATGGCTGGGCGTGGCCGATTAGGAGATTACCAGTATGTCCGATATTGCTGAAAGATCCCTGCACACCCGCATCGCCCGCTCGGTCGAGGCCATTCGACGTTCGTTCGTTGACAATCTTTTCTATGTGACTGTCAGAACCTTCGACAACGCCACGCCCCTGGACTATTACACTGCGCTGGCCTACACCATCCGCGACCGTCTGCTGGCGCGTGTCGTCGCAACGAATGAAAACTACAAGCGCCGGAACGTGAAGACGGTGGCCTATATGTCCGCCGAATACTTACTCGGGCCCCATCTGGGGAACAACCTGCTCAACTTGGGGCTTTGGGAAAACGTCCGTCAGGCCATGAAGGAGCTGGGACTGAATCTGGAGACCATTTTAGAGGCCGAGGAGGAGCCCGGACTCGGCAATGGCGGTCTCGGTCGCCTTGCAGCATGCTACATGGACTCTCTGGCAACGCTGGAAATTCCAGCCATCGGCTATGGCATCCGCTACGAATATGGAATTTTCGAGCAATCCATCAAGGACGGCTGGCAGGTGGAAATGGCTGATGCGTGGCTACGCAACGGCAATCCCTGGGAGTTGCCGAGGCAACTGCGGTATCCGGTGAAGTTCGGCGGCGACATTGAGCGTTACCGTGACGATGAGGGCCACCTGCGCTGCCGCTGGTTGCCGGAGTCCATCATCCATGGCGTTGCCTATGACACACATATACTTGGTTACGGCGTGCTCAACGTGAACTTACTGCGCCTGTGGAAATCTGAGGCCCGCGAATCCTTTGACTTTCAGGCCTTCAACACCGGCGACTTCTATGGTGCTGTGGACAAAATGATTCTGGCTCAGAACATCAGTAAGGTGCTCTACCCCAATGACGAACCGGAGGCAGGCAAAAATCTGCGTCTGCGCCAGCAGTATTTCTTCGTTTCCTGCTCCTTGCAGGACATGATACGCATGACCCTAAGTGGCAAAGGCAGCTTGGATCAATTTCCGGACAGGTTCGTGGTTCAGCTTAACGACACCCATCCCTCCATTGCCATAGCTGAATTCATGCGATTGCTTATCGACGAGCACCAGATTGACTGGGATCGAGCCTGGGCTCTCACCCAGCGAAGTTTCGCTTATACCAATCATACCCTGCTACCTGAAGCTCTGGAAACCTGGCCTTTGGAACTATTCCAGCGCAACCTGCCACGCCATATCGACATTATCTACGAAATCAACAACCGTTTTCTGGATGACGTGCGCATCCGCTTCATCGACGACAGAGCACGTCTGGCCCGCATGTCACTGATCGACGAGGGTGCTGGCGACGGCGTTCGCCGCGTGCGCATGGCCAATCTGGCCTGCGTCGGCAGCATGGCCATTAACGGCGTGGCGGAAATGCACAGCGAACTGCTCAAACAAACAGTGTTGAAGGACTTTTACGACATGTGGCCGGAGAAGTTCCAGAACAAAACCAATGGTGTAACGCCGCGTCGTTTTATCGCTTTGTCCAATCCACCGCTGACCGCCCTCATCGATGAAGTTATCGGCGGTGACTGGCTGCGTCATCTAAAAAAGCTCCGCCTGTTGGAACCTTATGCGGATAACAGCGACTTCAGATTCCGTTGGCGCGGGATTAAGCGCATGGCAAAAGAACGCTTGGCGGATCACATTCGTCGGAGCTGCGGCATTAGCCTGGACATGGACACTCTTTTTGATATCCAAGTCAAGCGCATCCACGAATACAAGCGCCAGCATCTGAACGTGCTCCATATCGTCAGTCTCTACCATCGTCTAAAGCAAAACCCTTCGCTGGACATCACGCCGCGTACTTTCATCTTCGGCGGCAAGGCGGCCCCCGGCTATCACATGGCAAAGTTGATTATCAAACTCATCAACTCGGTGGGTGACGTTATCAACCGCGACCCACAGGTCAACAAAGTATTGAAAGTGGTGTTCGTGCCCAATTTCAGCGTCAAGATTGGCCAGCGTATTTATCCCGCAGCGGATCTCTCGGAGCAAATATCTACTTCCGGCAAGGAGGCCTCCGGCACTGGCAACATGAAGTTCACCATGAACGGGGCGCTGACCATCGGCACTCTGGATGGTGCCAACGTGGAGATACGCTCAGCTGTGGGTGAAGAGAACTTCTTCTTGTTCGGAAAAACGGTGCAGCAGGTAGACGAGATTTTGGCGGAGGGCTATCGGCCTCGGGACATTTATCAGCACAACGAAAACCTGCGCGATGTCATCGATCTGATCAACTCGGGGCATTTCTCTCATGGCGATGACAGCTTGTTCCGACCGCTGACCGACAATCTGATGAATAGTGACCCCTATCTGGTGTGCGCCGACTTTCAGGACTACATCGACTGCCAAGCCAAGGTGAGCCAGGCGTATCAGGATCAGGAACAGTGGTCACGCATGTCCATACTGAACGTGGCGCGTAGCGGGCGCTTCTCGTCAGACCGCGCCATTCGAGAATACAACGCGGAAATATGGCGCGTGCCGCCATTGCCGGTGGAAATATCAAAAGCATGACCAGGTTGTACCACCTCAGATCCGGCAATCCCTTGTTCATGCTGTTCCCCGCGAGTTACCTGGTTGCCCAGCCTTCGATGCTCAAGGTCAAGCATTTGGCGCTTCCGCCTGACTTCCTGAACTCGGACAAAGGTGTTTCCATGACCGAAAAGCCCAGCCCGCCGAGCAATTTTTTTAAGCGCGGTGTCGCCTGATTCATGAGGAGAACTCGCTCTACGCAAACCGCATTGGCGCAAAACTGTTGGCCTTCCTCCGGCGTCAATGAAATAAGCTTGTCGCCAAAACTGCGCGCCAAAAGATCGTGGGAAGCCTCGTCGAAGGCAGAGGGCAAGTAGAGCGCGTATCCATCTGGCAGAGGGCAGAAGCAGGTATCCAGATGATAAAAGCGGGGATCAATCAGTTCGAGTCGGTGGATGGGCGTTGTAATGTGGCGCGCGAGATGCGCAGGTGTGCTCTCGTCAGAACGGGGTCCTCCGCCGACCCAGAGTCGTCCTGCGGAATCGAAGAGCGCGTCGCCCGCCCCTTCAAAAACGGCACACTCGGGCAAATCAATGCACGTCCAACCCGCGCCGTCGAACCAGTCTCGGTTAATCGCCTTTTCCCCCTGACGCTGCGGATGCTTGAAATTGGAAAGGATGAATTTCTTTTCTCGCGGCAACGGCAAGCCGGCATTTGCGGTAAAAACGAGATCCGGCCATGCCGGGTCACCACGCATTAACTTGACATCGGCCAGTGCAGACAGCTTATCGAAAAGTCCGCGCCACTGTGCATCCGCTAGTTTGGGCGATACATGGCCAATTTGGTGGCGCATCCAGGGATTGATTTCGTAATTGACCGCAAACCCTACCGGGGTGCACATTACTAGAGTTTCTGGCATAAAGATTTTCTTATTAATCAGATAGGCGGGGCAGCATTGGTCATTACCGCGATCCATGTCTCCAAAAAAATGTGCGCCCTTGGTTTGGCGCAGCATGCCACGAACTTTCTTGCAGGTCAGTACGATCAGGTAATCCTGGATTAGAGCGCCTGATCTGAGGTTTCCAAGTGCACCAGCATACAATTCAGTCACTTCTTCGACGGGATGATTTGACTCCTCGGCGAGTGAATGGATAGCGTTGATATGTTCAGGCTCTAACAGGATGTGGTTCGATGTGCCCATGTAGTTCGTTTCCTTCAGCGTGTCAAAAAGTCACACTATTGAGTTCCGCTATTCATTGACCCTTATCCGTCCTGATTTTCAGGAGGAGGGCTTACAATTAGATGCGGCGGTTTTTAGCTCCGTGGACTCAACTGTGAAGTGAAACTTTTGTCTTTTCCATTCCCACTATTACACGCTTTATTTGTTCTCCATTCATTTCACCCAATATTTTCAGGCCGGCACGAATTACCTCGCTTTTCTTAGCATGTAACCCAGCCTTAAGACATGCTTCTTTAATTTCAGCGATCTTCTGGTACTCGACTAGCGGAATAGAGAAATCGCAGACTACTTTCACCCTGGATTTTTTAGGTGCCGGTTTTGCTATTGTATTATCGGGTTTCTTGGCTGCACGTTTTGCATCAGGCTTTTCAGTCTTTTTTTCTACAGCAGGAGTTTTGGTCGTTGCGATTTTTTCCGTAGTTACTTCAGGCTTATCGGTAATCATCTCTTTGTCCTTTCAAAAATTTAAAATAAAATGGCATTTGCAAAGCGTCAGACTTGTTGCTGGGGTGAAACTTGTTATCAAGCGTAAGCTGCTGTTGCATGATTAGCCTTTACGAGACTTCAGTCGATTCTATCAATCCCATAGACTTCTGTTATAAATAACTTCCGAATAAGTGTATTCCGGTCATGATTTGCTTTTGCTGTTTATTGATTAAGACAACATCGCTGTTGGAACCATCATTTTGATAGTTCAGTAGCCTTTAAGTATAGACATGTTGCCTGATAAGCGATAAAAAAATCCTGTAATTTCAAATCGGTTTGCGTCTTCTGCCGACAGGCCATCAAACTCAGTCACTTTTTTAGTTTAAGCAATTCCATCAGGTTAGCAATAGCTAAACCATGGTAATTCCTAACCAATGAATCAGGTATTCGTCAGCAAAAATAATGGCGCAAATTCAATAATTCAAACCTGCCAAAACATCTTCTGACCGGAAAAAACCTTCCCCGCCTTGTTTAGCCTGACGATCGATCCCTATAATTGCTCTCGATCCACTCTCGGATCAGGATAGTGGATTCGTGTTGCGCACCGCCGTCCAATTCGTCAAGCAGGCGACGCGCTACCGCAATATCGTTCAACTTGCCCAAGATGTCTTGCAACGTTGTCAGCGCGGACAGGAAGCGTTTGGCCTTGACCGGATCAAACAGTGAGGCGAACATTTCCGCGCTTATCTACTTGTCGGCTGTGTTTATTCAGAATTTGCGCGGCGAAACACGGCAAGGTTAAACCGTCCGTAGCTGGGTCACGCCAGTAGTTTCCGTGCATCCAAGCACCAAAATTAAGCAAAAAACGCTGATAGTCCTGCGATTGAAGCCTGCTTTCCACTGCGGCATGCTGCTGTCCGCGTAGTTGTTCGCTAGAGAGCAATAAACGTAGCCCGTCCTGTTCCGAGAGACGCGAACGGATTGGCACGAGGATTTGCGTCACGAACACATCCCATTCGCGCAGACGACCCAGCTCCACACATAGCCCCGCCACTTGCGCGTGCAGTTTAACCAGTTCGGCATCGGCTCGGAAGGTTTCAGCTATAGACAGCACCACGCGCAGGCGGCGTAACGCGACGCGCACCTGATGCAAGTATTCGTCATCCAGTTTTTGTAGGGTGCCGGATATGTTGGCCTGCAAATGCTGCAGACAAGAGTCGATCATGATTTGCAAGGCGAAGGCAACGTCAGGAGATTTTGCCAAGCTTGGAAAAGTCGCCTTAGTTACAACTGGCTGTACCTCACTATGAAGCTGATAACCGTATTCCGCCTTGCTGGTGTACTCGACGTCCAGTGGTACGATGTCGAGTAGGGCCAGTGCAAACTTAAATAATTGCAGTGGCTCTCCAGATTTTAGTTCGAGTTCCAGCTCCGAGATCGGTAGGCTCAACTGCCCTGCCATGATCTCGCCGCTGTCCATGCTTAACTCGATTTCTGCGCCACCGAAAGCCACCATGCGAGTAGTGCGAGAAAAATTCGTCACAAATAGCGGCATTAATTTTTTTCGCAAGTCATATAACCAGAGCTGGCCACCGCTGGCTACCAGCGCCTCAAAGTCGAGCGCCTCACCCTCTACTGGCATTTCCCATTCATTGCGCTGATGCAGACCGGCCTGCACTCCGCCACCACCTTTCAGGGTTTGCAGCCATTGCTTGCCGATGCGGCGTAGGCGCAAGGCCATTGCACGCTGGTGCAGTTCGAGAT
>NZ_CBAZRM010000032.1:0-9358 GCF_964834465.1 Jezberella sp. | reverse complement strand
GATGCTTGGTCTTCGTACAGCTGAGCCGGATCAACGCCGGCGGCGATCAACGCATCCCGTTGCAGATGGGTCGTCTGGGAGCCGTCTGTTTTAGACACCCGCATGTAGCCGATCAGCATGTCGCACCTGTCACTTATACGTTCGATTGTGTGACAGTCTGCAACAAAACGCCCGCATCGTCAAAAAATGTCACTTAACCCGTCATTTAAATTACGACATGCAAAGGGTTGTTGTTACTATTTTGTGACATCGCATTCGTTGCCGGGCCTCTTCCCTAACCGTATCAGGTAGAGTCAAAATCCAGAGCTCGACAATAGGCTGAGTTTCCGCCGGCTCCGTGCCAAAACCTCATTTTTGTGCACATGAGTATTGAGCATAGTGAAGGTTCGTGCACAGGACTACTGATCAGGATATGTCAGAAGTCCTGTGCACATCGGGCGTTCCAGCCAGTAAAATGGTGCAGTCGACTTCTGAAAATGACATTTTGCCTCTGTGACACCCTGTCGGGAAACATGTGTTTCCCGACAACCCCAGTCAGCACGGGCCTTGTGCCCTTGCCGGAATTTTCGGGGGTTCCGGCTTACATCCCCAATAATGTGACATGCATTCGTTGCCGACATCTCTGTTGTCTACATACGGTAGACACATTATAGTATTGTGTGTATACAGCGTCTACACGTTATTAAACAGGATGTTGGCTACTGCAACTTTAGTTGCGTGAGGTGTATCTTTCGTGGGGGTCAGGGGGCCGCCCCTGTTGGTTTCAGTTTCTGCATTTCCTTTGCACGTCCGGTTCGGCAGCATTGCCCAACCCGTTTAATGTATTGATGCCAAACTGGGCGGTAGCGCAAACAGCTTTGATTTACTTTCCTATCATCGCCGCCCTCCCCCTTGCCATTGGTCTCGGGCATCGCACAAGCAGGGTTCGAGCATGGAAATTTAAACGTCCGCCGGGTAAACATCTGAGATTACTCCATCAACACACAATAGATTACTGGCGTTGAAACAGATCTGCAATCACCCCGCCCACTATCTGAAACAAGGCGGGGCTGAGGACACCGATTCCGGCAAGGCGCTCCGCTTTCTGGAACTGGTGGATGACATTCAGGCCAATCATGAAAAGGTGCTGGTATTCACCCAATTCCGGGAAATGGGTGAATTGCTGAGTGAATGGCTGCGCGCACGCTACGCACGGGCAGCGCAATTCCTGCATGGAGGCGTGCCGCGAGCCCAACGCGATGCCATGGTCGAACGCTTTCAGAACGACCGCACTGAACGGGTGCTGATCCTGTCGCTGAAGGCGGGCGGTACCGGCTTGAATCTGACGGCGGCCGCCAATGTCATTCATTATGACCTATGGTGGAACCCGGCCGTAGAAGCACAGGCCACCGACCGCGCCTATCGCATCGGCCAGCAACACAATGTGCAAGTGCACCGCTTGATTACCCGGGCAACATTCGAGGAACGCATCAATGACATGATCAATGCCAAACGCGAACTGGCCGAGTTGACAGTTGGCACCGGCGAACAGTGGCTCGGCAATCTGAGCGGTGACGAATTGATTGATTTGTTCACCCTCGGTGCGCAGCCATGAAACAAACTTCCCGCGACTCCATCCCGCTGACAAAGACGCGGCGTTGGTGCACTTAAAAATTGACAGCGACAGTGCCCCTACCCCGATCTGTTATGCTGCCCTGCGCTCGCAGGGGACAAAATTAGGGCATCCGACCGCTAGCGTCATTTTCAGCAGTCGACTGCACCATTTTCCTAGCTGGAACGCCCGGTATGCACACGACTTCTGACAACGTCAGATCAGACGTCATATGCACGATCCTCCGCTTTGCACAGTACTCCTGTGCACAAAATAAGGCGTTGGCCAGAAGCCGAAACGCTGCTGGCTAAGCACTGACCCAAAAAGTACAGTCGCCCCCTGAAAACGACACTCCGACCGCGCAACTCGAAGTGGCCGAAGTGTTAGGCCACTCCAGAGAAAGCGTACCCCCATTACCTGGGGCGGCAAACCGGAACGTCCCGCCCAAACGCACCCTGTTCAGGCGCTTCTAACCTCGCTGAGCAGATCGGGGTGACGCTCAAGCACTTTGAGCAGCTTCACCAGAGCCAGCGGCGGTTTGGTTTTGCCGTTCTCATACCGTGAGAAGGCATTGACACCACCACCAAATATTTCGGCGGCTTGGCGTTGATCCAGATCGAGCTGCTTGCGTACCTTGGCAATGTAGTCAGGGTCGACATAGGCCGCGTTCACCTGACGCTGGAACTGTCCCAACAACTCGCTGTAGCGATCGCCGTGCTCGCGGTTCAGGATGACCTCGCCGCAGGCCGGGCAGAAGTCGCCCGTCACTGTCGGGAGGGTGGTGGTTTCACCCTTGTAGATGTAGGGCATATCACGGGTATCGTGGATCAGTTCCGCCGCTCCACAGCAGGGGCATTTCATAGTCACAGTTCCTTAAAAGAAACAATCACAACGTCATCAATGACGGTCAGCTTCACGTACACATCGGCACGACTGGCTGTCTTGGCGTGGTACACGTCCTGCCAAATTCGATGATCGGCGTACGTCGTCATGCTCTTGTAGAAGTCGGTGGAGGTGAGCGATATGATGACGGCACACATCCCGGCCAGATCGTTGATGCCTAGCTCACGAGCACCGTTGAAAGCGCTGGCCGTGGCGTTGACCTTACCGGCTTCGATCAAGGCTTTCACGACGGACAGCTTGCAGTGAGGGGTGCCTTTTTCCATGCCTCATTATAACCTAGTTAGTTAATTTTGCAAGTAGGTTAAATATCGGCGTATTCACCAGGAGATGCCATGTCGGACGCAGAAGAACCTCGCCGCGCCAACAGGTTGGCCAGCGATTGCTCGTGATCCACCGTCCCGAGTTGGACGGCGAAGCCTAGCCGATTGTGCGCGCCGCGCTTTTGCGCGATCAGCGCATGGTCGGTGTCGTCCAGGTGGAAATACCGCGCAAGGTCGTGGGGCGACGGCGGACCGGCATAGCGACCGTAGTTTTCGCGCTGGTTGTTTGAGAGAAAGCTGACGGGCATGCGGTCTCCTGCTGAGCTGGGACCGGACATTATGCTTGTGTTTGAGGCATAGCCGGGCGATTCCGATGCTCCGCGCTTCCATTGACGCTGCGCAGCAGCGTCAAGCGGAGAACGCGTCGCGACAAGAGAACGTTAGCCCGAACGCGACCGTTTGCGGCGAACCTATGGGCGTCTCAGAATTCGGAAAATAAAGCACGTTAAGAAATTCCTTGGGCAAACTGCCATCGATTGGCTGAAGCATTTGACAAGCGATTAGGTTTCGGGCGCACCAGTAAGCAACTGCTCAAGCACTTCGATGCGGTGCCGACGCGGCGTCGTGATGGCGTAGAAGCGTTCCAGCAGGTCTGTTGACTGGCCCACGACGACGAGGATTCCGGCACGCAGCTCATCCTGAACCACCACTTCGGGCAACAATGTCAGCCAGCCACTGTCGCGCGCAATCAGGCGAAGCATGGCCATGTCATCCACCTCGGCTCGTAGTCTGGGGCTAACACCTGCCGTTGCACATAGTGCGTCGAATTGGGCGCGCAAGGCGTGCCGGGGGGCTGGCAACGCAATGTCCAAGCCATCGAGGTCTTCCGGAATGCGCAGGCTTTGCGATGCCCAATTGCTCGCAGGACCTACCAGCGAAATCAACTGGCTTCCCAAAAACCGGCAGTGCAATGGGCGATCAGGGTCAGCCGGAACGGTCTCATTGGCCAGTACCACATCCAACTGATGCTCTACCAGCCGAGCCAGCAGGCCCTCCAACAGCCCAGACTCCAGCGTCAACACAACGGCTGGGTTTGTAAGCACAGGTCGAATCCAGTTTTCCTGATAGTTGCGCGACAGAGTGGCCACGCTACCCACACGAAGGCGGGCAATCCCTGCTGAGCGGCCTTCCAAGCGTCCCAGCATTTCCTGGCCGAGACCGAAGATGTTGTCGGCATACGCCTGCACAAGTTGCCCCGCATCGGTCAGTATCAGCCGGCGGCCTTCGCGGATAAACAAGTCCTCGCCTATCCGCGCCTCCAACTGGCGAATCTGAGCCGAAACCGCTGATTGAGAGGTGTGTAGCTCCTCAGCAGCCCTGGTCAGGTGTCCGAGCTTGGCAACTCGCCAGAAATAAAATAGGTGATGGAAATTGAGTTGATTAAGTTTCATCGTTCTATTTTACATATGAAAGTGTTCTTTTTAATCTATTTTACAGAAATTTATTTCACGAGCATCATCCTCGCAACCCAATAAAAAGGTTTTTGCGATGGATATTTCTCAGGTTTTGTATTTAACTTGTGCTCTGACACCGGTCGTTTTGATGGCTGCGTTGGCGGGGCTGACGCGACTTAACTGGATCTCAACGCCGGGACTGTGGCGCCTATTCCAGGCGGTTTCGATTTGCGCGCTGGCATTCATAGGTATGTCGCTTTTGGTGGGGGCAAATGGCGCAGCTTGGCCAAGCGCTGTGATGGCAACATCTTTGAGCCTGATCCTAGCTTTGCTGGTACAGCTGCTTGGCACGGTAATTGGTTCGTTTTCTGCCCGCTATTTGGAGGGGGAGGTCGGCCAGCGCCGCTATGTAGGCGTGCTGGCCACTGTCCTGGCTAGTGTCCACCTGCTTTTGATGGCCGATCACTGGCTCGTGCTTATCGCGGCCTGGGCATCCGTAGGTATCGCCTTGCAGCATCTGCTGTGCTTCTATCCGGATCGCCCGTTCGCCCTGCTGGCGGCCCACAAAAAACGCATTTCTGATCGACTGGCCGATGTGATGCTGCTTGGCGCAACCGCGCTGGCGTGGCTAGAAGTCGGCAACGGTTCGCTCTCGGCACTGTACTTGCACATTGCTCAGCATGGCATGTCCGTATCCTTGCAAATGAGCGCCGTCTTACTCGTGTTGGCCGTCATACTGCGCACTGCCTTGCTGCCGGTGCATGGGTGGCTGACCCAGGTGATGGAGGCTCCCACCCCTGTTTCTGCACTGTTGCATGCTGGTGTGGTCAATCTTGGTGGCTTTGTACTGATCCGCTTTGCGCCTATGCTCGAACAGGCACCCCCGGCGCGTCTGTTGCTATTGGTATTCGGCCTGGCGACTACCGTGCTGGCGGGTATGGTGATGCTGACCCGCATCAGTATCAAGGTCCGCCTGGCCTGGTCAACCGTTGCTCAGATGGGCTTCATGTTGCTTGAGTGCGCGCTGGGCCTCTACACCCTAGCCGCTCTACATCTGATTGGCCATTCACTTTACAAGGCCCATGCCTTCCTGTCGGCTTCGACCTCCGTACGCCAGACCCGCTTGCAGATTTTGCGCGGTGCTTCGTCACCAAGCACTGTCAGCCTGGTGCTGGCACCGGTGGTAACGATCTCCGCTGTGCTGTTAGTGCTGAAACTGGTGGGTCATGCATCCTGGCCTTGGTGGTGGAGCGTGGTGCTTGGCCTCGCCTGGGCTCCCTTGCTGTGGTTACCCGGCGTGCAAACCGACTGGCAAGCACGCAGTGCCCAAGCCTTTTTCGGGTTCCTGATGGTTATTGGCCTCACGGTTGCCACCACTGCAGGGCACTCGCTGCCTCTTGGTCTCCAGAATGTCCCTCACCAAGGGCTCGGTCTGATTGCCTTGATAGGCATGGCGGCCTTGTATTTCTTTCAGGCGCTGCTGCAAGTACGGCCGCAACTGCTGGCTAACTGGCGTCGTTGGAGCTATGCGGGATTTTATCTGGACGAGGCCTACACGCGTCTGGCCCTCCACCTCTGGCCCACTCGCTGGACGCCCAGGGCCACCACACAGTTTGAACCCAAATCCGCCACATCGCCGCTTACCGATGCTGTGCGCTGAACCGACAAACAGGAGAACCTCATGACAGACATACTTGCCACCTACGCACCGCCGGATACGGCGAACACCACTCAAGCCGTTCCCGATCTTGAGGCACTGCATGCCGCGATCGAGCACGCGTGCAGCCAGGCCTGCCACGCAATTGCACCTGCATGGCCGCTGGATAGAGCCATTGCTGTCAATCCGCATTGGTCCCGTATTAGCATGCCAGTGCGCCGGGTGGCCGCACGAATGGCCGTGCTCGGCGGCATCCAGGTATTTCCACCACGAGAGCAGCAACTCCGGGCGTGGCGCAAAGGGCGAATTTGCGCTACCGATCTGGCGCTCGCCCTGCGACAGCTGCCCGAGGCGCACGCGACAGGCCTCAGACCTGAGCAGTGCGCCAATGCGCTGCAATCGAGCGCCCCACCAGCGCAATTGCCATTACTCATTGATGTGCTCGACAACGATGCCAATCGCCATGCGCGGCTATCCTGGCGAGACGCCATCACGCACCAAGTGAGCCAAACCTGTGCCGCCTACTTCGATGAGCATCAAGCCTTTTGGCAACCAGAGCGCACCCAGGGTTTGTACGGCTTTTGGCGAGACACCCTGCAACACGACCATGGGATCGGCTTGTTGATGGGCTTGCCGCGTTTGGGCAGTGCCGTCGGTGCCTTGCCAGCCACCGCAATTGAAGCAGAGCGCTGGGTGATGCAGCGCCTGGGTCTGCCGCAGGCAGTGTGGGCGGACTACCTTGAGTCGGTGCTTCTCACGGTCAACGGTTGGGCCTCATGGTGTGCCTACCTGGCCTGGCAGGCGGGGTTGGAGCGGGGCAAGGCCGACTCAAACCTTCGTGAGCTGTTGGCTATTCGTTTAGCTTGGGGCGCACTGCTGTTGGAGTGCAAGGATGACGGGGCGACCAGGCAGGCGTTTGTCGCACTTCAGCAAGGCTGGAGCCAGGCCCCCTTACTGCTCAAGCAGGCTGAGCAGGCCCTTTTGATCGACGAAGTGTGGCAATTGGCGCTGGAGCTTGGTTATCAGCGCGACCTGGTGCAGCGGCTGGCCGTGGCAAGCAGCAATGGCCTGGTGCCGCAAGAGATTGAAGTCCAAGCGGCCTTTTGCATTGACGTACGCAGCGAGCCACTGCGCCGCGCCCTGGAGGCCGTATGGCCGGGCGTTCAGACTATTGGCTTTGCGGGTTTTTTCGGTCTTCCAGTGGCTTACACACCACTGTCGACTCAAGCCCGGCGGCCGCAGTTACCTGGCTTGCTAGCCCCTACCATAGAAGCAGGCGATTGCATCATGAGCACAGACTCAGCCGAGCGCGAAGCCGACCCTGCACTGCAAAGCGCTGCGAGTCGCGAACGTCAAGTCCGATTCGCCATGGCAGGTCAGTGGCTGGCTGCCAGCCGCTGGCCTGGGGCAGCGTTCTCATTCGTCGAGGCGGCCGGTTTGGGCTATCTTGGCAAGCTCGGAACTTGGCTGCTGCCGAGTAAGCGTGGTCGTGCCAAAGACGACCTGGTGGGACTGCCAGCCCGCTATCGCCCGATCTGTCGCCCCCAACTGCTTGGGTTAGACCTTGAAGCCAAAGTTGCGCTTGCGGCACGGGTACTTCACGCTATGGGGCTGGAGCAAAACTTAGCGCCGATGGTACTCCTCGTCGGGCACGGCAGCCAGTCCGCCAACAACGCCCACGCGGCCGCATTGGACTGTGGCGCCTGCTGTGGACAGACCGGCGAAGTCAATGCGCGCAGCTTGACGCAATTGCTCAACGACCCAGCAGTGCGCCAAGGTTTGCAAGCCAAAGCGCTAAGCATCCCCGAATCGACCGTGTTTGTGGCAGCTCTGCATAACACCACCACCGATGAAATCGAGGGCTTTGACCTTGATCTGCTGCCCGAAGATTCCCGCACTCGCTGGGAGCGCCTGCAAGTGGTGTTTTCCCACGCCTGCGATCAGGCACGCCGCGAGCGCGCGCCCGGCCTGCAACTGGACCCGCGCGCACCGCATGATGCGCTGTTACGTCAGCTTCGCCGCCGTGCCAACGACGGCGCGCAGACGCGACCAGAATGGGGGCTCGCGGGCAATGCGGCTTTTCTGATCGCTCCCCGGCACAGAAGCCGTGGCGTTGTGCTGGGTGGGCGCAGTTTCCTGCATGACTATGACGCCAGCCAAGATAGTGATGGAAGCGTACTGGAACTGCTGATGACCGCGCCCATGCTGGTCACGCATTGGATCAACTGGCAATACCATGCATCTACCTGCGATCCGCTGCGGCTAGGCAGCGGCAATAAAGTGCTGCACAACGTGGTGGGTGGCAACCTCGGCGTCTTCGAGGGCAACGGCGGCGATCTGCGAATCGGGCTGTCCCGCCAGTCGCTACATGACGGCCAACGCTGGGTGCACGAGCCCTTGCGGCTGACCGTGGTCATCGATGCGCCGCAGGCGGCAATTGAAGTGGTGATCGGCAAGCATGCCGTCGTCCGGCAACTGCTCGACAACGGCTGGCTCCACCTCTGGCGCTTCGCGCTTGCTGGCTTCGAGCGTTACGAACACGGAACATGGTCTCCATTGTGTCTGGAGGTCGAATGATGGCGAAGCCGTCCTATTGCAAAGGAAGTCGGGTGGCCCTGCTGACCCAGCATGGAAAGGAACGTGTGATCGCACCTGTGCTTGAGCCCGTCCTGGGTTGCTCCATCGAACTTGTTACTGGATTCGATACTGATCAGTTTGGCACCTTCACAAGGGAGACGCCACGGAACGGTACACAACTGGAGGCGGCCAGACGTAAGGCAAGAAAAGGGATGGAGCTTGCGCGTGCTTCGCAGGGAATCGCTAGTGAAGGCAGCTTCGGTCCTGATCCCCATACGGGCATGTTTCCTTGGAATGTGGAGCTCTTGGTCTGGATCGATGACCACATGGGCATCGAAGTTGTCGGCATAGCCCAGGGTGCCGCCCCTAACGATCATATCCAGAGCGGCGACTGGCAGGCAGTTGCTGACTTTGCCAAACGCGTCGGCTTCCCAGAGCACCATTTGGTGTTGCGCCCCGATGCGCAAAACGATACGCGCATCTGCAAGGACATTGCTGATTGGACGCGGCTGAAAACGTGCTTCGACAGTAGCCTCGCGCAATCACGTCGCGGCACGGTGTTTGTCGAATTGGATTTACGCGCCTTCGCCAATCCCAGCCGCATGAAATACATCGAGCAGGCTGCCAACGATCTGCTGCAGCGCCTGCAATCGACCTGCCCGGCATGCAGTACCCCCGGCTTCTGGATCAGCGAACGGCAACCTGGACTGCCCTGCGCATCGTGTCGGCTGCCAACCCATAGTTATCGCAGCGAAGTGTGGACGTGCCTGCGCTGTGAGCATAGGCGCATCGCTGAGCGGACAGATCGGTCAGCAGCCGACCCTGTGCATTGTGCTTACTGCAATCCGTAACTCGCTGGAAAACTATCATTGAGGGAGAGGTTAATGAAGCGCTGCGCGCCAAGGTGTCTGGTTGA
>NZ_CBAZRM010000031.1:0-10045 GCF_964834465.1 Jezberella sp. | reverse complement strand
GCCACATAATTGCCGCCGTTGACCTTGATGGTGCCCTGGTTGACGACCGCGCCGTTCGAACCATTGCCCTTGAAGTTGTAATTGCCCGCCATGAAATCAGCATCGCTGATCCCCAGGGTCGACGCCGTAAACGCGCTTGCGCTCACGCTACCGTCTTTGCCGACGACAATGCCATTCGGATTAACCAGCACCACCTGACCGTTCGAGCTCAGCTGGCCCATGATCTGGCTGGGGCTATTGCCCGTCACTCGATCCAGTTGCACGCTGGTGCTGCTGGGCTGAACGATATTGACCTTGGCGCCAGCGCCGATGTTAAAACTTTGAAAGTTAACGACCGCCTTATCCGTCGTCTGGTTCAAGGTCATCGTGTTGCCAGACTGAGTCACAGACACTTTACCCTGCGCCACTGCGGCACCGGTAGGCAAGGCGTTGACCGCAGGGCCTGCTGCCCACGCACTCACCACGAGGGCCAGAGAGGCGGTTAACCCTATCGAGAGTTGTCGCGACACTGTCGCAATACTGCCAGCCACTGAAGACCGACCAGAGCTTGATACGCAAGAAGCATTCTCGCTGACAACGACATACTCGCCGCGCGACTTAGAAAATACAACCTTGTGGAATTTCTTATTCACTATCAAACCCCTAAAATTATTTAAATCCTCAAATTATTTTAGGAGCAGTAAAGCACGTTAAACCTTAAGAATCATTAAAAAGGCGCTCAAAATAAGCAAAATAATAGTTAATAATTGTTAAATGTTGTCTTTTTGGCAACGTTAACCTCGTTTCTAAAGATTTCTACAAAGCCTGTGGATCTCATCGCTTTGCATTGCCGAATCAGTTAACAATGGGTCTATTCCCCAGGGATAAGACAAACTGCCACCCCTGCGGCTGACGTACCACTACATTCGCATGAATTGCCGCCCCCTTCACTTGAACATTGGTCAGCACTAGCCAGTTTAAACAACTCAGATGGTACAGCCACCGCCAGTCCTTTGGATGAACTGGAACTCGTGCTGGTAGCTGCACTGGCCGTTGGTAAAGAGATCCAGTTCTGTGCATTTGAATTGAACTCGCTCACACTCGCCAATGAAGCATTGGAAGTATTGTTTAACGGCGTGGCGACTGGCAAGATACTTGCCGTTGTACTTTGTTGAAAGGTGATGTTGTAGTTACCTGCGTCTGCACCTAACCCTAATAGGCGCAGCAACACCAGTTTATTCACCCCCACCAGCGAATTTATGAAGAATCCTGACGCGGTGAGATACACCCGGTCCCCACCAATCAAACCGATATACTGAAGCCCAGAGAGATTCAAGCTCGCTGCTGTCGATCCATCGTAGACTTTGTTATAGGCAGTCAAACCAGTGATATACAACTGAGCCGGTGAAATGGTGGCACTCGTTGTCGATTGATCCGTAATGCTGTAATTCGAAAGGCTAGATCCACCAAACACGTTTGTCAGCGAAACCAATTGCACACCTGCATTCTTGCTGGCAAACAAACCCGTCGACGTCACCGTAACGTTATCACCTGAGACCAGACCCGACAGCGATAAGCCGCTGGTACTCACTGTTGCGCTGGTGTTGCCATCGTAAACCTTATCGCTTGCCGTGATCCCACTGACAACCAGCGAGGCTGGGGTAATAGAACCTTTGCCGGTCAGCGACGAAGTGCTCAGGGTGTAGTTGCCAGACGCTGACCCTGACAACGCTAAGCCGGATAAGGTGAATTGAATATTGCTGCCCACGTTCGCACTTGCAAAAGTACCAGTCGTCGCTATGGCAGAAACATTATCCGACCCGAACACGCCTGTCGGTGTTAAGGCCACGTTCGATAGACTTGTCGAGCCGTTGTAGACCTTAGTCACACCACTCGCAGTCAGCGTCAGGGGTGCCTTCGTAATCGTCTCTGACCCGTTGACATACGAGATTGAGTAATTTGACAGGCCGCTCCCAGTCGATCCAGTAATCGCATCGGTGAACGTACCAACGTTGGTACTAGCGGCAGAGCCTGTCAAAGCAGTGACAGTGTCAGTACCCAATAATCCTGACGTCGTAAACGTGTTGGTTTGTGTCGTCCCGTTATAAACGACCGTTTTGGTTGCACCGGTGATGGTGAGCGGCGCGGTGGTCACGGTCTCAGAGCCGTTCACATAGGTAATGTTGTAGTTATATAAGCCGCTACCTGTCGCCGCACTTAGACTGTCTGACGTCGACCCAACTTGCGTACGGCTTGCGACCCCAGCAACATTAGAAACAGCGTCTGTACCCAATAGTCCAGAGACACTATAGGTGTTGGTGTGCGCGTTACTGGTGTATTGCGCGGTTGACGTAGCGCCCGTAATGGTCAAAGCTGCGGTTGTAATCGTTTCAGAACCATTGACATAGGTAATGCTGTAATTGCTCAACCCTGTGCCCGTTGCAAAAGACAAGCTATCTGCAGTCGTCCCGACGACAGTTCTTTGAGCCAAACCCGAAACACCCGTAATCGTGTCACCCGTCTGGAGCCCACTATACGTGTACGTATTGGTTTGCGCGTTACTGGTATAAACCGACGACGTCGTTCTACCCGTGATAGTCAGCGGCGCCGCAGTGATCGTCTCAGATCCATTGACATAGGTAATGTTGTAGTTGGTGATGCCTGTACCGGCGGCGGCACTCAAACTATCCGCTGTCGTCCCAACGGCGGTTCTTGTTGCAAGACCGCTGACACTGGTCACACTATCACCAGTCAGCAGGCCAGACACGCTGTATGAATTGGTTTGCGCATTATTGGTGTAAACAGAAGACGTTGTCGCGCCTTTAATCGTCAACGGTGCTGCCGTAATCGTTTCGGATCCATTCACATAGGTAATTGAATAGTTCGATAAACCACTGCCAGAGGATGCTGTCAGCGCGTCTGCTGTCGTCCCGACATTTTTGCGAGATGCAGCACCGGTCACACTACTCACATAGTCACTACCCAGCAAACCGGATACCGAGTAACTATTTGTTTGCGTGTTGCCTGTGTATACCGATGACGTTGTCGCCCCAGTAATGGTCAGTGCGGCCGTGGTGACAGTCTGAGACCCATTGGTAAAGGCAATGGTGTAGTTGTACAGCCCAGTGCCAGAGGCAGCCGTTATATTATCTGCAGTCGTGCCAACTGTCGTCCGCGACGCTGAACCAGTGACACTACTGACCGAATCACTGCCCAACAAACCGGTCACCGTATACGTGTTGGTTTGAGCATTACTGGTGTAGACGCCGCTCGTTGTGTTGCCGGCAATTGTCAACGGGGCTGCCGTGATGGTCATCGTCCCATTGACGTAAGTAATGGTGTAATTCGATAGCCCAGTGCCCGAGGCGCTACTCAAGCTATCGTTGGTAGTACCAACAGACGTTCTTGTCGCTAACCCAGAAACGCTGGCTATTGTGTCTACCCCAGCGACCAGGCCAGATTGACTATAGGTATTGGTCTGTGCATTGCTCGTATACTGAGCACTGGTTGACGCCCCCGTAATGGTCAAGGCCTTCGGGGTAACAGTTAAATTGCCATTGACCAACGTAAAGCTGTAGTTACCCGCATCGTTGCCCGAGGTTGACAAGGCAGAACTTGACGTACCTACATTGGTTCTCGTTGCCAAGCCCGAGATGGTGACCGCGTCGTTCGTCAATAAGCCCGGCGACGTCGATGTCTGCGTTTGTACTGCGCCCGTGTACACCCCCGAACTAGTCGTAGCCGTCAATGTCACGGCAAGAGGATTCACCGTGTAGTTACCCACCACGGTTGCTAGACTCGACGTCAGATTTGATCCCGTTTTAGTAAAGTTGCCGGCCCCAATGCCGTAACTGCCGACGGCCGCGTTAGAGGATGCACTCGTCGCTGTAATCACTGCGTTAAGGTTGAAAGACGCGGTGCCACCCGCGCCGTCAGAGAACGTGTAGGTCGTGACACCGCCGCTGATGGACGTATTGGAGAGCGTTAACCCACTAATGACACTACCAGCGGGATAGTAAACGCCACCAATGGTTGTGCCAGTCGTCGTCATGTAAGACGCAGTCGGCGTCGCAATCGTGCCTGCTGTGGCATAAGTCGTCGTCGCACCGGTCGTAGTCACCAATAACTGACCGGCGGGAACAATCGTATAGGTGCCTTGCACATAGGTAATGCTGTAATTGCTCAGGCCCGTACCGGTCGCTGCACTCGCTGTCAGCGCATACGAGCCAGCGGCGGTGCCAGCGACCCGACTATACGTCGCCCCTGTGACTGAATCGGTCCCTTGTAGCCCAGTGGCTGACACCCCAGAATAATTAGTGGGATCTGCAAGCGTCACAAAGTTGGCTGAATTGTTTGCAGTGACCGTCAGATTGGCCTTAGCCACCGTGATTGAGCCGTTGGTGTAAGAAATCGTGTAATTACTCAAGCCAGTGCCCGTCGCACCGCTCAGTGAGTCGGCATAGGTCCCGACGGTCGTGCCAGAACCAAAGCCCGATACAGAAGTCACACTATCTGAGCCCTTGAGCCCAGAGACGGAAAACCCACTATTGGTCTGCACACTACCGTTATAGCTGACGCTAGTCGTCGCGCCCGTAATCGTGAGTGAGGCCGCTGTGACGCCTAGCGAACCATTCACGTAGGACACCGTGTAATTAGATAGGCCACTTCCCGACAGGGCGGTGAGATTGTCTGCAGTCGTCCCGATGTTGGTTCTGCTTGCCAAACCGGTCACGCTGGTGATCGAATCCGACCCCAACAGCCCCGTCGCTGTGTAGGTGTTGGTTTGTGCGCTACCGTTATAACTGACGCTGGTCGTCGCCCCTGTGACTGTCAGGTTTGCTTTTGAAATCGTCTCACTGCCATTGACATAAGAAATCGTATAGTTGGACAACCCTGTTCCGGTCGCCCCACTGAGGTTATCGTTGTATGTACCTATCGTCGTACCTGACCCCGCGCCAATCACCGCTGTGATCTTATCCGACCCCAATAGACCACTCGATGTAAAGCCATTCGTCTGCGCGACCCCTGAATAGGTCACCGTCGACGTCTGACCGGTAATCGTCAACGGGGCCGCCGTAATGGTTTCAGAGCCATTCACAAAACTGATGCTGTAGTTAGATAAGCCACTGCCCGCGGCGGCCGTTAAACTATCTGCACTCACGCCCACGTTTGTTCTGGTTGCTAAACCCGTTACCCCTGAAACCGAGTCCGATCCCAGCAACCCAGAAACGCTATAAGTATTGGTTTTAGCGTTGCTTGTGTATTGCGACGTTGAAGTCGCGCCCGTGATTGTCAGCGCAGCAGTGGTAATCGTTTCAGAACCGTTCACGTATGAAATGCTGTAATTGGATAAGCCACTACCCGCGGCGGCGCTCAGGCTGTCCGACGTCGACCCAACCGTTGTGCGGGTTGCTGCGCCAGAGACGCTCGTGACCGAATCAGTGCCCAACAGACCCGAGACCGTGTAGGTATTAGTCTGCGCGTTACTGGTGTAGACCGATGACGTGGTAGCCCCTTTGATGGTTAAGGGCGCTGCCGTAATCGTTTCTGACCCATTCACAAATGAAATACTGTAGTTGGATATCCCACTGCCACTTGCCGAGGTTAGTTGGTCAGCGGATGTCCCGACATTGGTTCTGCTCGCCAGCCCTGTCACGCTCGTCACCGAATCCGTGCCTAACAGACCGGTCACCGAGTAAGTATTGGTTTGCAAGCCACTCGTATATACAGAAGACGTCGCTGCCCCCTTAATCGTTAACGCCGCCGCAGTAATCGTTTCAGAACCATTGACGTAAGTAATGGCGTAATTGGATAAGCCGGAGCCACTGGATGCCGTTAAGTTATCAGCGGTGGTGCCGACGTTCGTCCTGCTTGCCAAGCCGGTCACACTGCTGACAGAGTCTGAACCCAACAGACCCGAGACGCTATAGGTGTTGGTCTGTACGTTACTGGTGTAAGTTGCGCTCGTTGAAGCGCCTGTGATCGTTAATGGTGCTGCCGTGATTGTTACATTGCCGTTAACAAAGGCAATGCTGTAATTGGATAAGCCAGTGCCGCTGGCCGCTGTCAGACTGTCAGCGGTTGTCCCGACAGTGGTTCGAGTCGCCGAGCCCGTCACGCTGGTCACGGCATCGCTACCGAGTAGGCCTGATACAGAATAGGTATTGGTTTGCGCGTTGCTGGTATAGGTCTTACTGGTTGATCCACCGGTAATGGTCAATGGCGCTACCGTAATGGTCTCAGATCCATTCACAAACGAAACACTGTAATTCGACAGACCAGTGCCGCTGGCGGCGGTTAAATTATCTGACGTCGTCCCCACCGTGGTGCGCACGGCTAGGCCCGTTACAGATGAAACGGCATCCGATCCCAACAGACCACTCACCGTATAAGTATTGGTCTGACCATTTGCGGTGTAGACCGAACTCGTCGTGTTGCCCGTGATCGTTAACGACGCTGCGGTCAGTGTCAATGAGCCATTAACGTAAGTAATCGTATAGTTAGATAGCCCGCTACCCGTAGCGTTGCTGAGACTGTCGTTGGTCGTCCCGACATTGGTTCTCGACGCAGCACCTGAGATGCTGGTGATCGCATCAGTACCCACGAGCCCAGTTTGGCTATAAGTGTTGGTCTGTGTGCTGCTCGTATACTGCGCGCTCGTCGTTGCCCCTGTAATCGTTAAGGCTTTGGGCGTGACCGTCAAATTGCCGTTGACCAACGTAAACGAGTAATTGCCCGCATCATTGCCTGAAGTAGACAACACGGACGTCGACGTACCAATATTCGTTCGTGTCTGAACACCGGCAATGGTGACCGCATCCGAGCCAAGTAAGCCGGGTGCCGTATACGTCTGAGTTTGCGAAGTACCTGTATACACACTTGTGCTGGTTGCCGCAGTCACTGTCACCGCCAAGGGATTGACCACGTAATTACCCACCACGGTCGCCGAGGTGGCGGTAAGATTTGATCCCGTTTTGGTGAAATTGTTCGCAGCGATACCATAACTGCCGATTGAGGCATTATTCGACTGGCTATAAGCGGTAATGCTTGCACCCAAGCTAAATGACGCCGTGCCCCCTGCCCCATCTGAGAACGTATAGGTTGTCACGCCATTGGTGGTCGACGTGCTCGATGGCGTCAAGCCACTGATCACGTTGCCGCCAGTGGTCAGATAAGAAGCCGTGGGGGCCGCGATAGTGCCAGCAGTGCCATAGGTCGTGGTCGCACCTGATGTGGTCACCAATAGCTGACCGGCAGGCACAATCGTGTAGGTGCCACTTGCATAGGTGATGTTGTAATTGCTCAACCCGGTGCCAGTAGCGGCACTTGGTGTCAACGCATATGAGCCAGCTGCCGTGCCTGATACACGGCTGTAGCTGGCCCCCGTGACCGAGTCAGAACCGAGTAAACCTGTGGTCGATACACCGGCGTAATTAGTGGGATCTGATAACGTGACAAAGTTTGCCGAATTGTTTGCCGTGACCGTTAAATTAGCTTTACCGATGGTAACGGAGCCATTGACATACGTGATACTGTAATTGCCTATTCCGCTGCCTGCCGCACTATTCAGAGCGTCTGTGAATGTCCCGACATTTGTTCCGGATCCATAGCCGGAGACCGACGTCACGGTATCCGAGCCTTTCAACCCTGAGACTGAGAATCCGCTATTGGATTGCGCATTACCGGTATACGTCACACTGGTTGTAGCACCGGTAATGGTCAAGGGTGCCGCGGTGATCGTCATTGACCCATTCGCGTACGTAATTGAATAATTGGATAAGCCAGTACCGGTGGCCGTCCCTAAACTATCGGTGGTCGATCCAACGGTCGTTCTGCTCGCCGCCCCCGTCACACCGGTGACCGAATCGCTACCTAATAATCCGGAGACACTGTAGGTATTGGTTTGTGCGGCTGCCGTATAGGTGGAACTGGATGTCGCGCCGGTGACCGTCAAATTAGCCTTGCCAATGGTTTCACTACCGTTGACATAAGAGATCGTGTAGTTGGACAATCCCGTGCCGGTTGCCCCACTTAAATTGTCGTGATAAGTGGCAACCGTCGTACCAACCGCTGAGCCCGTTACTGACGTCACCGTGTCAGACCCCTGCAAACCACTTACCGTGTAACCGTTGGTTTGACTGGCTGAGGTGTAAGTGAGGTTTTGCGTCTTTCCTGTGATCGTCAGCGCCGCCGCGGTGACGTTAACGCTTGAACCCGTCGTCGTGATCGAGTTGTAGTTGCTCGAGACGCCCCCATTCGAGCTCGTCCCCAGGACCAAACCGGTGACGCTATTAAGCGTACTACCCGTTTGGATACTGGCGCTCACGAGGTTTGTACTAGCGCCACTGCCAGTGACCGTAAAGGTCTCACCATTCACTCCTGTGGCCGTTAGGTTAGACCCAGCAAAGGAAGTCCCCGCGTTGTAGGTTTGACTGCCGCTCAAGGTCAAGGTGGCCTTGGCGATGGTGCCCGTATTGCCGACATAGGTAATCGAATAATTAGAGATCCCGGTGCCGGTTGCTGCGCTGATCGTCCGGTTAAAACTACCCGCTTGAGCGACAATCGACCCTGTGATTGACGTGCCAGAACCTATTGTGGCCCCTGAAAAAAACGTCGAAGTCGCACCTGTCACACTGTCAGCAATGGCGACACCATCAACGGTTGTATTGATGAGTCCCGAAGAACTTACCCCAGCACTGGTGGCCAGCCCTTGATACGTTGAGACACCGTTATAGGTCGAGCTGACCGTGCTTGCAGTCACCGTCAAGGCGGCTTGCGTGATCGTCAGGCTAGGTTGGGCAGTCAGGGTAACGCTTTCACTGCTGCCACTAATGCCGCTATAGGCATAACTGCCAACGTTTTCACCCGCTGCGGTCCCATAGCTCGCCCGTGTCGCGGTACTCACACCCGTGAGCCCTGTAATCGCTGTGCTGGCCAACATGGCGAAGGTATTATTACCAACCGTGCTCGTCAGGCTTGAGCTGCCGGTGTATGCCGAATTCAACAAACTCGTCGAAAGCGTCGGGTCTGCGGTGCCGTATACCTTAGAGACGTTGTTCAAAGTCAGACTAAAGCCTGGGGTGGTGGCACTGTCTCTGAACATGGCCTGCGTCGTCGCGGTACTGCTAATCGTTGTGCTCGAGCCATAGGCCGTGCTCAATTGCGCATTCTGTGTATAGCCAGAATTCGACAGATACAGATTGGTTAACCCCGAATTCAGTACGCTAAGGCTGCCGGTATTCGACACTGAGCCTGAGTAAACATAAAGCTTGTCGCTACCCGCAAGACTGACTGTGTTTGCTGCATTGGTCGTCAGTACGTTGCCGGTGGTCGAACCGACCGACTGGGCGCTGCCCGCTGCCAGAATCACGTTTCCGCTGCCACTATCGACTATTTTTGCAGTCGTCAGGTTACCCGCACCCGTCGTAAACAAAGAAATATTGCCCGACCCGCTAGATTGCGTGAGGGTCGCACCAGAGTTCGCGGTCAGCGCAGCCGTCGAACTACTGCCAGAGCCAGCCGTGACAGTGATACCGCCAGAACCCGCTGAGGTGATATTGTTCTTGAGCAAAACACCCGTCGTACCGGTCACCGTGACCGTACCCAGCGTACCCGCCGTATCAGTGATCGAGCCCTGCAGCGACACAACCGTGCTGGCATTAATATTGACCACCGAGGTCGACCCGGTGGTGGTTAAGCTCTCGTATAAGGCAACGCCCGCATAGGTGGGGGAAGAAGGTCTCACGTTACCCCTAATATTGGCGTTGCCGCTGGCAGTGATACCACTACCCCCGAGCACAACACCATTGAGACTATTGCCGTAATAGTTATACGCTGAACCTGCTGAGATCACCCCCGTTGTCGAATTAATTGAGCCGCCCAGAGATGTACCCACTGAGTACACGTTACTGTCGTACGAATCCGCAATCAAGCTAGTCAGGCCAGCGCCCGTGTTATCGATCGTGACGTTCTTACCAGAAATGCTTCCGGCCGTTTGGTTAATCGCCCCGCCAATCGATTGAAGCGTCACGTTACCTGAGGTGCTACTTACTTGGCCACCCAGCGT
>NZ_CBAZRM010000030.1:0-11969 GCF_964834465.1 Jezberella sp. | reverse complement strand
TCGGTCCTGTCGCCGAGACTTATGGTTTAGACCTCGAGAATGTCATTAATCTTGCGCGTTGGGAGGTCGCTGACCTTCGCGCTGGTAAGTGTGGTGTACAAGAGTATATTAAGCAGCACAAAATCCAGCCGCCAGGTGTAAAAGTGTCGTCAATGGCTACAGTTAGTGTCCGACGGGTCTAGGTATACCTCCGGCAGTACTGGGAATTAAGTTCATTTAAGTATAAGATACCAACCCCTCAAGAGGAGAATGTTATGGAATTAGTACCTACAAATAATAAATTACCAGCAAGTATTGCCGCGATGAAGGCGCAGCTAGGTGATATCGCTAGTAGCATCATGGGCGGTATCCCGCTTGGAGGCCATCCGAAAATTGGCATCAAAGCTTCGCGCTTCCGCTTGACCGGCGAAAAGGGAGAAGAGGAAGTTTGGCAAAACTTAACTATCCCTTTAATCATTTTGGACGGTAATCCCAACGTATCGAAGCGCTGGTATGCCGGAACCTACGATCCGGCTACTGAGGCCAAGGCACCGGATTGTGCTTCCGACAATGGCGAGCGGCCTAACCCAGGGGTTGCCAGTCCGCAATCGGCTGGCTGCGCGGCTTGCCCGCATAATGTTTGGGGTAGCAAAATTACCACGAGCGGTAAGAGCAGTAAGGCGTGTTCAGACAGTAAGCGCCTAGCCGTGGTTTTGGCGGAGGACCCTGATGGCTTGATTTATGAGTTGTCGGTCCCCGCCGCATCCATGAAGGATTTAGCTGCGACCATGGGCAAAATGGCTAAGGCTGGTGTTCCTGTGCCCTCAGTCATTTTCGAAGTGTCGTTTGACGAGGAGACGGATTTCCCCAAGCTGATCTTTACGCCCAAGGGGTATATCGACGACAATACCGTGGCTATTATCATGCGGCAGCTGACGAGCGATAAAAAGCTCAAGGTTATCGGGATGGATGCGCCAGCGGCACCCGAGGTGCGGACCACTGTGACATACCACAAGGCTCCTCCTGCCCCCGTGATAGTACCAGCCGCCCCTGTTGCATCCCCGCCTGTAGCTCCTGAAGCGCCGAGGCGGGTAAGGCGGACCAAGGCGCAGATCGAGGCGGATAACGCTCAACCCGGCGAGCAGATGGATATGTTCGACCCGCCAGCGGCAAAGCCAAATGCAGCAGCGGCCACGCTGGTTAACCCGCCTCCCTCAGACGCAGCTTTAGACAGCTTGCTTGACGGTATCTTCGATGCGCCACAAGGGGGTGCCAATGAGTACGATCGATAAGCGACTTAAGTCTATCCAGGCTAAAGGGTTGCTTACTATTTCTGATTTGGCGTGCTTTACTCAAATTGACCGCAGTACGGTTAATAACTGGATTAGAGGCACGCCACCTCGGGATCGTTGGATACCCTTAGTGGAAGGCGAGTTGGTAAGAATAGATAAGGCGATCGATATGGGGTATTTCCCCATGCCCCTCACCATCACGCAGTTTGAACGCAAGGACTATGTAAAGGAAGTGCGCGATGCCATCATTAGAGGAGTTCGTCCAAAAGGTATTGCCGCAGGACAATTGGGTCGCCGGGGTAGCTATAAATCCAATAACAGAGGAGATAACTCATGAGTGGTACGGACCCGGCGAGCCCCGACACAAATTTCTCGCACAATGGCTCAATACCAAATCGCGTGCGGGATTTAATTGTTACATCAGTTGTGGAAGCTTTAGTCAGCGCACGCGACGGGGCGAGTTTTCAGCTGGTGTACGGGCCTTCTGGCTTGACGTTGACGCTGGCCCAGGCAAGCCCTATCCAGACGCCGAAACCGCCGCAGGAGCCGTTGACCAATTCGCGGTTCTCCTCGGCCTCCCAAGACCCACGATCGTTTGGACCGGAAATGGTGTTCACGCTTGGTGGATCATCAACAGAGTCCTGGAAAGGGCAGAATGGTTTAGGGTAGCAGTACGCCTTAAGGAGCTATGTCGGGAGCACAAGTTATCCACAGACCCCTCCCGGACTGCTGACATAGCCTCTATTTTGCGCGTGCCTGACACCTACAACTACAAAGACCCTGAAAACCCTAAAGAGGTGCAGTGTGACGAAATTGAACCGGAAGTTGATGCGGACCGATTTATTGTCGCTGTGTTGGGCCGAGTGGCTCATGGATCGCATCAACAGTCAGACTTATTTGGAAGTGACGTTGGCGCTAAAATTGCCAAAATATACGACAACAATCCTACATCTTCCCCCGAAGGAATTGCAGGAGCTTGCCAGCAAGTACGGGCGTTCCGAGATGCCAAAGGTAATGTCTCTGAACCACTGTGGTATGCTCATCTCGGATTGCTGGCTCATTGCGTCGATGGCCTGGAATTTGCCCAGGCTTGGTCTAGCGGTCATCCTGAATATTCTGAAGCCGCCACCGACGCTAAATTTCGGCAGGCGCGTGAAGCTGCTGGCCCTACGACGTGCCAAAGACTGCGTGAACTCAACCCAGAAGGATGTAAAGGTTGTCCGCACCACATTACATCCCCCATCGTGCTCGGACGACCGGGATACGTAGCCCCGCCCTATGTTGAAGTGGATGAGGAAAAACTACCTTTGCCGCCCCATTTTTCGGTGACTAGGCAGGGAACGCTCATTCATCACACGGTAAGCAAGGAAGGCGAGGCCCAGGAGACGATTATTAGTCCGTTCCCTATATATGTCAGTGCTTTACGGCGCAGCATTACGGGGAAGGGTTTTACTGTTGAGTTTAGTAAGAAAGAGCCGCACCGCGACTGGCATAAGTTTGAAGTGCCTGCTGAGCTGCTACGCGGCCCGTCAGCCATGGCTGAGATGGCGCGCAATGGGTTTTTCCCACGGCTAGCGTCAGCCCGCAGTTTTGGCCTGTTTTTGGAGGCTAGTATAGAGCATATGAAATCGCTAGGTGACGAGGGTATACAGCATGAACAATATGGCTGGAAAGACGACATGGAGGCTTTTCTCGTTGGGGACACGCTGTTTAAGTCTGATGGTAAGGTATTGAAATGCCCAGGGATGAATGAGGCCGGGAATAGGGCTTTCATGTTTACCCCCGCCCCCAAGGGTAGCCTCGAGAAATGGTCCGTCTTGGCCAATACTTTTTTTGCCCCTGGTTTCGAGGCTCAAGGCTTTAGTTTATTAATGCCCTTCGCTGCTCCGCTGATGAAATTTATCACGCATGGGCAGGAGGGCGGTGCGATCTACTCAATGTCCTGCGGCTCAGGTAAGGGCAAATCCACCATTTTATCAGCCATGGCGTCGGTCTATGGCACTCTACAAGCACTTCAGATTAAGAACAGTGACACTAAAGTGGCTAAAGAGCGCGTGGTTCTAACTGCCTGTAATTTACCAGTTATTTACGATGAATGGAAGCCTACCAGTGTACAGATTACGCAAGATTTTGTGTCGGATTTCACGATCGGCCTCGGTAAAAGCCGAGGCACCAAGAGCGGTGTGGTGACGCAAGCGCCTGAAGGTTGGGAAACCATCCTTATTTTCGCGTCTAACTATTCACTAATGGAGCATCTAAGTGGAACTCCCTCCTCTGAACCCATGGCAAACCGCGTGTTTGAACTTGATGTGGTCCTCCCTGAAAACATTACCGGAGACGAAGGGCGAAGTCTTTCAGGTGATCTACACGCAAATCGAGGATGGGCTGGCTATAAGTATTTATCCTATATCGTTCAGCCAAAAGTCAAAGAATACATTAATGCCGCTATCGCTCAGGCAGTACATAACTATACTAAGCTTCTTGGAGCAAGCCCTGCCGACCGATACAACGTCTACATAATGGCTTGCTGCGCGGTTGCCGCCACGCTTGTTAATAAGATGGGAATATTAACCTTTAACACTGAAGCGCTGATGAAGTGGGCGCTATCGAAGGGTACTGAAGCCAAGGTATCCCGTCAAGAATTCCACCAAGACGAGGTGGCAACATTAATGCGGTTTATCCGGGAGAACAGTGACGCTTGTGTTTATGCTAGTGGCCCCCATAACGGTTTTTCTGCTTGCACTATTTACCAAGAACCGCGAAAAGCGGTGATGATGCGGAATGAGCTGCACTCGCATCGGCTCTATGTATCAAACCAGGCTGTCCGTACCTGGTGCGGTAAGACCGGGGCTTCCTATATATCAACCGTGGCGATGCTCGAGAAACTGCATATCGTGCTCAACCGCCACCGGCTGACACAGCTTACCGCAGGGTCGAATTTACCGCCTGTCAAGACACCCTGTTGGGAAATAGACACCACACACCCCATGGTCGGTGAGGCCACGGTTCGACTGGTACAGGAGCAAAAAGCGGTAATTAAAACAATTGCGGATACAAAGTAAAAGCAGTACAATGGCCACCATCCGAAGTTCTCCACGGGGGTAGGTGTGCTTAAATATTTAGTTTTCGCGGGCTTACTGTGTTTGGGCACGCCTGCCTTCGCTGGCGGTGGTAGTTTCCTCGCTCCAATGACCTCCGGCTCCCCCACGGAAGCTTCGGCAGCCACGCTAGGTACTACAGCGACGCAGCTTTTGGCTGCTGACGGTCTCCGTGGGTTTTTGCTTATTGCCAACACCTCAGCCTCTAACAGCATGACCTGCTCATTTGATGGCTCGACCCCCGTAACTAACGGCAACGGCGTCGCTATTCCCGCCCAGGGCAATTTGAAATTCGACACGTTCGTCCCTAATGGGCCAATCACTTGTGTCGGTAGCGCGGCATCGACTGCCTACACCCTCGTCTATGTCCCATAAGGTGCTCGAATGATTAAGAAACTTGCTATTGCCGCAGCTTTATTAATTAATTAATTAATCACCTTAGCCTGACCCTCGAGTAGTAATCCTTCTTGGTGCATGGCTAGGAATAGCTTCGCCAACACGTCGTTATTGCGCTTCTTAAAACGGTTCTCGTCGGCCTTGAGGCCCATGCCTACCAGGGAGATAGCTGCATCCTTGCGGGCCGAGATCACTTTGACGTAATTCTCGTCGCTCGGGTCCGGTATCGGGATGTCCATAGTTTCCTCGATCACCGCCAGTGCTTTAGGTATCAGGTTGTCGAGGATCGAGCCGTTGTCGTCTAATACACCAGACCCGTTGCATAGCCGTGGCTTTGGAGCAGGGGTAGCTGCTTCTTTAACCTGTTCCCAATGTCCGTCCGATACATCGGGGAGTTGGGTAAGGTCAATGCCTTCAAGCCCCGATACGATTGGGCCTTGGCTTGGGTTACTGTCGAGCCCGTTCCACTGCTGACTAGCACGTAATCCCCCGCCGTTACCATCATGGCCCGGTCCACGACCTTGTTGTTCTCGGTCACGGGCGCGACGCCAAGCATCATTTCGCAAGGGTGTATCCATGGCGCGGTTGAACTTTCTATTCCATAAATTGGTATCCCCGTCACTTCCTTGCGGGTTATGTGGCTGTACGGGTAGTCCGGTATCGACAGTACCACGCCCACCGCTACCTGCGTCATGTCCCAATTGTCACCATCCCTTCCTTCCGCCAGCCCTAGGAGCCATTCTGCGTGATCTCCCTTATGAAGTGACTGCTGAATATTAAACAGCGGCCAGCCGGGTCGCATGGTGAACTCAAGCGGCCACGGTGTCCCGGCATCGTCAATGATGCAGTTTACATCGACGTAACCTTGATAGTCAATTTTTGCGAGTTCTTCTTCACAAGGCAACAGCACTTTATTGGCTAATAAGCTCTTGGAAACATTGCGTAATACAGTGCCTTGTTCGCCGGTCGCTACACCCATGTCGTCATTCAAGAGCTTCTTGAATTCCCAGTTTTCACAAAACGCTTTATTAAACCCTCCAGGACCAAACCAGCCACCGACTGCCATCTCAATACCGGGGATGAATTCTTGCAAGATAAAGGGCTGCTTGAGCTTATCGAGCTTTTTCCATCGCTGAAGCATAAAAACCATATCTTCAGGGGATTTAGAGCAATATGATAATGCCTTATCGGCATCCCCCGTAGGCTTGGACACGTAGCGCTTCATATTGCGCTTAACAAACGCGATCGCGGTGTCGTACTCATTAAATACTTTGCTCTCGGCGGTTTTGACGCCGCATTTCTTTAGAATATCTTGTCCGATGCCACGTTGCAGCTCCCAGTTAGCAGACTCGACTGTTGATCCAATAACAGCGATACCTTGCTTGCGCCATGTATCAACGAGATGGGCGTACTTAGTGTTATCCGTGTAGAAAATGAGGTCGGCCCACTTAGCCCAGGTGTAGGGGTCCTCAACACGCTCGATCAGCCCTTTGCCAATGTTCTTGGTTTTCTCGGACCAAGGAATATACCATTTAACCTTGTGGCCGTCGGCCATGCACCGCAATGACCAGTCAAGCGAAACCCCTTGCGCGTCGATGACGAGGATTTTCATTGGTCATCCTTTGCCTTGGGATTTCTACCTAAATAATTACCGACTGCCGCCGAGGGTACGTTTTGAAGCAGTGGATGAATAGTGATGCTAAGCCCTTGCTTGACCGCAGCCGCAGGGCGCTGATCGAAGGCTTGTTTGCCGATATTCAGCAGCTTCTGGGCATCGGCTTTCAGCGGGGGCGCTAATACGTCGCGCATTTGCGAAGCGGCGAATGCGTAGTGCCCTGTGAACAGGCCGAGCAAGCCCTTCTTAGCGGACTTGAGCGCCGCCTCGTCAGACATGCCCTCGATCGGCTCCCGCAACCCCTGTAATTTGGTAGCTAGTTGCTCATAATTGGTAATTTTAGCCGTTAACTGCTTGTCTTTACCTGTTAGCGATAAAATCTCGTTGATCAGTTCGCGGTGGGCTTCGAATGCTTTGGGGTTAATAGTACCCTCGGCCATGATGTCGGCCAGCTTAGCCCGTGCAACTAGGTTGAAAGTATGCTGACTGAGAACGGGGGGGCCGATGGCCTCGAGCTGTACTTCGTCCTTGATGTTGTGGACCACTTTAATCAGCTGTTCCTTGGCGTCGAGATTAAGCGGACGGCCCCTATCGACAGCACGGATGCTTTGGATAACTTTAGCATCTAGTCCGATGCCTTGGAGCACGTCTGTTTTATACCTCTCGGCGTTTTGCATCGTGGTTTCATTAGCGCGTCTGTACTCCTCGGCAAATTGAGGGTCCTTCTTTTCGCCAGCAGCAATCACGTCATCGTTGAGAGACTTAATCGCGGCGTAGGGCACATCTTTACGGCTGACGTATTTCCCATCTTTAAATGTTTCATTAATGATCTTGTTTAGCTCAACCACGGCTGCAACGGGTATCTTGCGGTTAGCCAAAGCAGTATCGCGTGCCTGCACTTTTTGTAAATAGTCGAAATTTTCAACATCGGTAGCCCCCGGCTTAAGTTTGGTCGCTCGATCTTCAGGTATAATCCCCATATCGCTAAACATCTTATTGATATGGTTAACCACTGGATTGAGATTTTTATCGGCGTCGAGGTTCTGGTTAAGCGCCTTCTGAAACTCCTGAAGCTGAGGAATGTAGCTTTCGGGTATGTCCTTATTGGTAAGCGTCACTTTGTTGGCTCGAGCCTCAGCCATGGCCCATCGGCGCTGTTCAGCCGCCTTAGCAGTCTGGTAGCCGCGTGTGAAATCCTCGCCTACTGTTATTGGCGAAACTTTACCGGCCCGTGAAGGTCCGATTTCGTCGGGGGCCACCGCGTTAAGAATACTCTCACCGTAGTTTTCATGCCCCTCGACAAGTTTCTTCTGTACTACGTCGGCTGTATCATTAGTCTTAAGCTTGACACCCATGCGCTGTAACTGGTCATAGAATGGTCCGCCAGCGGTTTTAGTGATTTTGGCTAGAGCTGCGGCAGCGGCATCGCTTATCTTGCCGCCCATATTGCCTGTTAGCGACTTAGCAATACTCTTACCTGCGGCACCGGCACCGGCTAAACCGACGTTGGCAGCCCCTGTCACAAGCCCTGTTTTACCAGCATGGGTTGCGCGGTCCTCGAGTGTCTGGTTCTTGTCCCCGGAAGGAGCGACAGCCCCCTGAAGCGTGCCTTGCTCGGTGCCTTTGAGTGCGGCACGACCCGCACCCGTCAATAACTTAGTGACTAGGTTAGCGCCTTCACGCGCGGCTGGCCCGCCAGGGACGGGGAGCATTCCGATCGGATTAAGCGTTTCCCCTGGGATGTTTTTGACAAAATCCATTAAGTTATTAACTGGGCCAACTTTTTCGTGTTGGGCGTTAAGTTTTTGCCCTAGGTCAGCCAGTTTTTCAGGCGACGCTTGGGGCGGGCCGCCGAGGGCTTGCGAAATTTTGCCCACGGTCGGCCCTAAGCCGATTTGGTTAGCGATCTGGTTCATACCAACATTTTGTTCTTGGAAATTAGTTACCATTAATTGTTTCTGGCGCTCGAACCACGAAGCCGGATGATCCGCAGCAGGGGCCTGGTGCTTAATGCCTAGCTTTTGGTCGAACTGCTCCCTAGGCATATCTGTATAATATTTATTATACACGCCATCAGCTAAGTCTTTGTCGCTCATATCCTTATACTGCGGATACTGCTCGCGGATTTCTTCTAGAGTGGGCATCACCGAATACCAAATGGATCATTATTCTGTGTGTCGTCTTTAGGTAGCGGTATGCCGGACCCTGGGCTAGTGTCCTCGTCAGGGTTTTTGCCAGCGCCTAGTTTAGCGGTATACTGACTAAGTGCCGCTTGGGCCTTTTTAACATTACCCGGTAAAGCCTTGTTGTTCTTAAAATCATAAAAGGGATACTGCTCCGTTAGAGCCTCCCAGGCTTTACCAGCATTAGCGTCCCAAGTGCCGTTGGGTGAGTTTTTAGCATACTGCTCATAAAACTGCCGGTATGTTTTCGCCGTGGCGATCGCCGCTTTCTGTGCTTGGATAATTTTATCATTAACTTCGGGCAGATACTCGTCGCCAAATTTACCATTAGCGATGAAAGTCCGTAGCTGATTAGTAGCCCGGTTGCTTGGTAATGTGTCGAGGATTGACGTATCGAGAATGACGTTAGCCGAGATTTTCTTATAAAGCTCAGCGCCCTCGCCTGCCTTTTTCATTGACTCCCCGCCTAGACCTTGCTCGGCCATAAGCTCATCAAATTTACCGCGCACAGGGCTCGAGGGGCCGGATTTATATTCCCCGCTGCTGTTTAGTTTGTCGGCCCGGTTAAGCTCATCCTCAAGCTCTTTAATTTTCTCGTCTGTGGTATCCCACGAAGCCATGGTTTTAGCTTGGTTTGCAAGGGCCGGTTTGTCGATGCGTACTGGTTTAGTGCCAGGTTGCCCTTGGGCTCCGCCTTGCGTTGGTTGGGGTGCCTGTTGGCCGTATATTGAGCCTATTTCCTGGTCCGTCTGCGCCATGGCCTGAGTTGGGTCCATGCCATTAGCAACATAGGTTTGGAATAGTCGTACTTTAGCAGCCGCCATATGATCCATACTCCCTGAACGGCCACCCATTGAACCCATAATTAGGGCTTGCTTCACTTGGGCAGGCAAGACATTAGACCGCAACAACTGCATTTGGGTCTGCGCGGGCAGCGATTTGAATTTAGTTATCATATCCTGACCGGCAGGTGCGCCACCTTGACCCCCCATCGGTATTTGGGGAGCTTGCTGTGGTTGTTGCATCGGCTGCACTAGTGGACTGTTCCCGCCAGGGGGAGGCGGGATCGGCTGTCCTTGGGGACGTTGTAATTGCTGCGCGGGGACTTGGGGAACTCCTTGAGCGCCGCCAAGCGCTGCTAATACCTGACTAGCTCCCACGCCGCCCTGCCCGCCTTGTTGAGACTGAGGAGCTGCTTGCGGGATCATACCTTGAAGTGCGCCCTGGGGCATACCTTGAAGTGCGCCCTGGGGCATACCTTGCCCACCTTGCGGTGCCGCCCCTGCTTGGCCTCCTAATAGTGCTGCTAGGGCTTGCTGTTCCTGCTGCAACTTAGATTGTTCCTGGTCCAGCTGTTGCTGTTTCATCCTCCTTTCTTCTTGCTGGTTTTGAATATTGGCGTACTCTTGAGCCAGCTGAGCTTGCACGAGTTTGTGCCGGTCATTCTGCTGCTGTAGGTACTCCATAGTGTTACCAGCGGCGGATAAAGAGCGTAACAGGCTACCCATATTAACCTCCCAAGAACGAGAGAGCAGAAGGAATAAACCCGGCGCCAGAATTGTAACTGTTATAAAGGTTAGAAGCAGCACCAACAGCCCCGTTAAACAGGTTCCCAAGACCCTGCTGGCTCGCCTGAGAAGCGGCCAACTGGTTCTGGTAATTAGTGTTGTTGAGCTGTGCTTGGTTGTTGGATTGTTGTGCGCCAAGCCCTAAATAACTCATCAGTTGTGATAGACTGCTGTTGTTAAGCGACTGGCCTGAAGCCCCGGCACCCGTCAAGGCGTTCAATGAGCCTAGGTTGAGACCCTGCTGCTGATTATATAAATTATACTGCTGTTGCCCGGAAGCGCCAAGCTGCTGAGCCCCGGCAGCCCCGATCTGGTTAGCCTGGACACCTGTCTGACCAGCATTACTAACGGCGCTATTATACCCCGATAACCCTGCAAGAGCGTTATTTAATTGTTGGGTATTCCAGTTTATGTCAAAATTTCCTAGCGCTTCGTTAGTTAAATCGGCTCCGTAGCCCGACGAAGACACCCCGCTTGCCGCATTATTGGCATTCGACTGGTCAATCAGCTGTTGCTGTGTGCGTTGGAACAGGGCCTGGTTGGGGTCCAAAGCCTGTTGCATAACCTGATTGGCGTAAGACAAATCTTGCGGGATAGCGCTATTGAGATTGCTGGCAGTGATCATGTCAGCATTGCCTTGGGCTCCATAAGCGTTTTGCGCTTGGGTGGCCGCAGCTTGCCCACTGTTATAGTAAGGGTTGTTTGTAGTTGAATAGTAGAGTTCCGCGTAGTTATTCGCGTTAGCCGTATAGGGATTAGTAGATAGGTCGTTGCTGACAGTATTATAGAATTGGTTATCCGCGCCCGTAACGTTCGCTGGCTGCCAAGTCGTCAGGTTAGGGGCCGATGGGGTGCTTTGCCCGAATAAACCACCAACAATACCGCCCATGATTGCCCCCCTAAAGCAATTTCGTAAAGACCTTTTCAACCCATTTGAAGCCTAGACGTGCCAATAGGCGGTCAAGATCATGATAAACCTTACACATAATATAAAACCTTTTTGCGCCTAATGCACGTGCCATTTTCTCGGTTTCGGCAACTAGTCGCAGTCCAGCCAATCCTTTGCGATAGCCAGGCAAAAGGAAAAGAATGTCGGAAAAAGCCATTGGGGTTGTGCAGTAGTGCAGGTGCGGCAATAGCACAATAAAAAAATAGCCGACCAAAACCCGGTTATCCCTGACGGTAATGATATGAAGCTGGCCTGCTTGCTCCATTGCAAGGTAGCGTTTCCAGTCCGGCGCAAGCTCAATAACATCTCGATCTAGGGCTATTTCTTGCCAGTGCAGCACAAAAAGAGGAGGAAGTTCCTTAACAATATCGGCAAACAGTTCTTTACGGTATTCTAAGTTCCTCTTGGCGCTCACGCTCGGCATCCGTCATGTTAGGGTCGGGTGGCGGGGATACCGTGATAACCCCGTGGGGTTTATTGGCTTCAGCCTGGTCGGACAGCTTCTCGTCTACCCATTTCTGCGCTTCCTTAATGCCTAGACGTTCGTAAAAAGACACAGGAAACTTGGGAAACCAAAGAACGTGGAGAAATTTCTCGGCTAACCATTGCAAAAGAGAGACGAGAAGCTGTTTCATTTACGACCCAGTGGAGGCCGTTGCCGTGGTCACGGTTGGGTTCTGAGGAACAACTGCCGCCGCAGCTTGCACAACTTGCAGCGCCGTTGATGCAGCAAGTTGTTCTTCCTCAGCCAAAGTCGCCGCACCAGCCGCCTTAGCATCGACAACCACTTGGGCCGCGACTGCTGACCAGTTGCCAGTCAAAATAGCTGGTAGCGCGTCGGTTGCTGCTTTAAGCAACAGCGACCCGCCATTACGCTCGATCAAAGTCC
>NZ_CBAZRM010000029.1:0-12705 GCF_964834465.1 Jezberella sp. | reverse complement strand
GAACTTCATCACCACCAAAACCAGGATCAAAAATGTGATCGACTGGCCGATGAGCGACATATTTGGGTTCATCGTATGCTCCCCGTATTACTGGCCAATCCGGCCTCGATTACAGACCCAGACTTAGTGATGCAGCACAGCCAACAAGGGGTTGGCAAAAGCGAACATCAGGCCGATAGCAACCGCGATAATGAAAATGGCATCAACCAAACCGGCGATAACAAACAGCTTCGGTTGCAATGCATTCATCAGTTCCGGCTGGCGAGCAGCGGACTCCAGGAAGCGGGCACCGACCAACCCAATACCGATGGCAGCGCCACAGCCAGCGAAGCCGATCATCAGACCAATTGCAATTGCCGTCAGCGATTGGATTTGTGCCAATTCCATAATTTTCTCCTTGGTTTACGAGTCTAACGTTGATAAAGCGGGTTTAAAAACTACAGCAAGCGGCCGACATGCGACCACTCATACAATCAGTGGCTTTCTACCGCCAAGCTACAATAAACAATGGTCAGCATCATGAAGATGTAGGCCTGCAGCAAAACGATCAGAATGTGGAAAATGGCCCACGGCGCCCCACCCAGCCAGGAAACATAGAAAGGCAACAAGGCAATCAGCATGAACACCAATTCGCCGGCAAACATATTGCCCATCAACCGCAACGCCAGAGACAACAGCTTGGAGCCGTATTCAACCAACTGCATGAACAGGTTGATTGGCGCGAGGATAATGATGGCAAGCTTCCCTTCAGCATGAAACGGAGCCGTAAACAATTCTTTGATGAAGTGACCCAACCCTTTGGCGCGAATACCCAAATAAAGGGTGATGAGCGTCACGCAAATAGACATGGCCAGCGTCTGGTTGATATCCGCCGTCGCCACCGAGCGCAGATGCACCTGATGCGGCTCTAGACCAAAGGCAGTTTTGCCAATCCACTGCGCAATCAGAGGCAGCAAATCCACAGGCAGGAAATCCATGGCGTTCATCAGGAAAATCCAGATAAACACGGTAAACGCCAGCGGCGCAACCAAAGCACTCTTGCCGTGGAACACGTCCTTAACCTGCTTGTCAACCATCTCAACAATCATTTCGACCGCATTTTGCAAGGGGCCGGGCACATCAGACGTAGCGCGCCGAGCCACCCAAGCGAACAAACCCACAAAAAACACACCAATCAACCCTGCAAAAATAAAGGTATCCCAGTTAAACGCATGGAAACCCGTGCCGGTAGACCAATTTTGCAAGTGATGCTGAATGTACTCGGTTGGTGTCAATGCTTGCTGAACTTGTTCGGTCATGATTCAGTCTTTAACAGTTGTTATTTGAAAACCAGCACTACCCCGTACATCGCCAGCGCCATCACATAGGTGCCGAAAAAATACGGAATCGAAAATTCACTCTTCAGAAACACAAAAGCTACGACGAGTAAAGCAATACTCAGCACCAGCCTGACCAGCTCACCCAACAGATGCAAGCGAACAACAATGCGTAGAGGTGCCCGATCAGCATGGCGAATCAAACGCGCATAGGCTAGCGCAGGAAACAACGCAACCACGCCCGCCAGCAAAGCGGCACGTAGCATCAGCAGGTTCCAGACGAAACCTACCACCACTGCGAGGCAAATAACAGCACTTTGTAGAAGTAAAGTGCGCCAGACAATGGACTGCACATCCAATCCTACACGCTGGAAAATGGCGCGCATTTTACGGGCCAGAGCTAACATAAGTCAATGTATTCCACAGAAAAATCGTGTAGCGGCCGAGTATGCAACAGTGCCCCCCGTCACTGCACCATGCCGGTGCGCAAATTAAGAGTGCCGTCACTTGCGCTGCAACACCAGCGTAAACACTCCGTTTCCAAGCGTCGATGACACCAGCACATTCCCCGTTTGACGGCAAAATTGCTCAAAATCAGCCGGAGCGCCAGCATCCGTCGCCAAAATTTTCAGAACGGTGCCCGATGGTAGTGCTGCCAAGGCTTTTTTTGTCCTTAAGATCGGTAGCGGGCAATTAAGGCCTCGCAAGTCCAGTTCAAGATCGAATTGCATGGGAAGCACCCGCCGTTTTTGCCTTTGATATGACAGTATATATATTAATGTCTTGCTGCCAAGCTCCGAAGTGGTTTCCGCCGCCCGCAGCAAGAGTATAATGCGCCAGCCGTGGGTGCTCACACTCAGTCAAAGAAGGACGTGTTCGTGCGCTCAACCGCCAAGAATATATGTTTCGCCTGTGCGCTAGAAGTCCAAGCCTTGCGCATCTGGCATGGAGAATTCGGGAATGAGTCTTGACATGAAAAACAATCCCCGCACCAGCAAGGGTAGCCAGCACAAACCCTCCGTCTTACCAGGAATACTCGTTGGGTTACTCCTCGGGTTGGCGGTTGCGATTGGTGTATTTTATTTGGTCAGCCAGACACCGCCGCATTTTGACAACCTGCTTGACCAGCAACACCGTCAGGCGTCCGCCGTGCAACCTAAAGTTGCCAAACCTGAGGTTCTTGCTCCTATTGGTGCCGAAGGCGCCAAAAATCAGCAACGTTACGATTTCTACACCATTTTGCCAGCGAATGGGGACACGGTTCCCGCTTCTGCATCAGCTGCCCACACGACACAAAAAGCCTCCCCCGCAACCGATAACAACACCGACGCCAGTGATGCGAAACCGCAATATTTGCAAGTTGGCTCTTTTCAAAGTGCTGATGATGCGGACAATCTGAAAGCTCGCTTATCAATGGACGGCCTCGAAGTGCAAATTCAAACCACGAATCTCGGTGACGTTGGCATACGCCATCGCGTCCGTGTCGGCCCACTTCACAGCGCGCAAGACATACAACAAGCCCGCGCGGTTCTCGCGCATGAAAATATCGCCGCCATCCCTTCCAAAGATTGACATTCCACCCCAACCCTCGCATCAGGAGTGCGTATGCAAGTACTGAAATCGCTGAAACTGCTGTTCACCGCCTCGTTGCTCACGACCAGTTTGTGCCAGGCAGACACACACCTTGTCGAGGGGCAGCAATACAGTCTGCTATCCCCTCCTCAGCCAACCAGTACCCACAACAAAATTGAGGTTATTGAGTTCTTTTGGTACGGCTGTCCCCATTGCTACCGCCTTGAACCCGAACTGGAAAAATGGGCAGCTCATTTACCACCTGACGTTGAATTTAAGCGTGTTCATGTCGCATGGGGCGATGCTCAAGAGAAACACGGTCAAATTTACTACGCGCTTGTTGCTGGTGGTTTGGTCAATCGGCTGCACCGTGCGGTATTTGATACCGTGCAAGGCGGCAATGGCGCCGAACGGCTGGAACTCCGCGACCCGGATACGCTCAAGACTTGGGTTGCGAAACAAGGTGTTGACAGCAAACATTTCATGGATCTGTACAACTCTTTCGGTGTGGTCGCTCAAGCACAGAACGCCAAACAGCTAGATCAGGATTATCAAATTGATGGCGTACCAACCTTTATTGTTCAAGGCAAGTATAAAACCTCACCAGCAATGGTCAACGATGAAGAAGGCCATGTTTTCTTCAATGTTGTAGATAGTTTGATCGCCAAAGAACGTACTGCCACAGCCAAGACCGCAACCAAGGCCAAAGCTAAAAATAGCGTCGTTCGCGTCAAAGGTGGCTGACAAAAAATTTCGCTGCCATACTTTTTCTTATATCAAATAAAAACGGCCATATACGTTGGCCGTTTTTATTTGTGTGTATTCTCTTTAATGACTTCCATGTCGTTCTGCAGCAAAATTTCGGATGTGCGTCAGCAATTCGTCTTCTTGATACGGTTTGCCCAAAAACACATTGACACCTAGCTGATATGCATAGTTTTTATGCTTGTCCGCTGTTCGCGATGAAATCATGATGATTGGAATTTCACGCGTATCGTCCGAGCCGCGCACGTTACGGGTCAATTCAAATCCATCCATACGTGGCATCTCAATGTCAACCAGCATCACGTCAGGACGAATTTCCTGCAACTGCTGCAAAGCATCAACACCATCTTTGGCGGTCATCACCTGATAGCCCTCACGGGAGAGAAGACGCCCCGTGATTTTGCGTACAGTGAGCGAGTCATCAACCACCATTACGACAGGTGCTGTGTTAATGGCCGGCTCCGGTTCAACAACTGGAGTCGCTTGCACCTGCACCAGCCCAGATGAAGCCTGCTGACGGGCTAATTGCTCAATCACCGGCACAAGCTGCAACGGATTAAGAATCATGACAATATCGCCATTCCCTAGCACTGTCGCTCCGGTTACACCCGGCACGCGCGCCAATTGCGGCCCAATGTTTTTAACCACAACTTCAAGATTTTTAATGAGTTCATCAATATGCACCGCCATACGCAACGTACCAGATTTAATCAACAACACGGTGTTATAGCGTTTGGTTTCCGGTTGTGACTGGTTATCCCCCAATAAACGCGGCATATAGTAAAACGGATAGAAATTGCCCATCCACTCGATCATACGTTTATCATAAAGACGATTGAGCGCATCAATCTTCAGCTCTTGCACCTGCTCAACCATGATCGATGGTATCGCATATTGACGATCAGCAATCCGGATCAGCACCACATGAATCACCGCCAAGGTTAAAGGCAGATGAATGGTGAACGTCGTGCCAGCACCATCCACTGTACTAACCTCAATACGGCCACCCAGATTACCGATTTCATTTCGCACCACATCCATGCCTATGCCACGGCCAGATATCTGTGTTACCTCTTGTGCAGTAGAAAAACCTGGGGCAAAAATCAACTGAATCAATTGCTCCTGTGTCAAACTGTCGTCGCTGCGAATCAAACCATTTTCCACTGCCTTTTCGCGAACGCGTTCAAGGTTAATCCCTTTACCATCATCTTGCAGAGTCAGCACCAGTTCATTACCCTGTTGCTTGACTTCAATCCGTACCTCACCGACTTCAGGCTTATTAGCTGCCAAGCGCGCATCGCGCTCTTCTAAACCGTGGTCGATAGAGTTACGTAGCATGTGTTCAAACGGAGAGGTCATCTTTTCCAGCACCGAGCGGTCAATCTCAACCCGCCCGCCGCGAATTTCCAGATTTACTTTCTTACCAACTTCCTTGGCTGTTTGGCGCACGATACGATACAAGCGTTCCGATATATTGGAAAATGGCACCATCCGAATGCGCATTAGCTGCTGCTGAAGTTCTTTGGTCATCCGGCCTTGCTGCTGCAAGGCGCCTTCGGTCTCTCCCAGATTATTCAGCAAATTAAACTGAATTGTCGCCACATCGTTGACGCTTTCCGCCATAAACCGGGTTAGTTCCTGCAACCGTGTAAACCGATCAAACTCAAGTGGATCGAACTGAACCGCTTCGTCCTGAATGATGGACAAACGCGATTGCATCTGACTTTCAGCCTGAATTTCAATTTCTCTTAACTGTGCGCGCAAACGACTGACATTTTCAGTTAAATCATGCAAAGAACGCTTCAAACCCAACATCTCAGCTTCAACTCGAGAGCGAGTAATAGCAACCTCACCGGCATCATTCACCAAGCGATCAATAATATCCGCGCGCACACGCAACAAAGCTTTACCGGATTCCTGATCTTGCGCAACAGGCTCCGGCGCTGCGCGATCATCTGCCGCAGGCACATCAACGGTGTGGTAGCCTCTTGCAATCGCGGGCGCGTCTTCCACCACAACAGGCGCTGGCAACTCCAAGGTTTCACCGCTAACCAGCACTTCAAACAGAGCATCCAGAACATCTATGTCAGCTTCAATCACGTCGAGCAAGGCAGAATTAAGCGAATCCTGACTTACAGCTTCGATCAGACGGCTTTCAATGTGATGGGTCGCATCCCCCAAACGCATAGCCCCCGCCATACGTGCGCTGCCCTTTAATGTATGCAGCATACGTTTCAGTTGCGTCACTGCTGCTTGCGCTTGGTGTGGTTCATTTTTCCAACGACGCACCTCTGCACTGACTTGTGGCAACAACTCCTGACCTTCCTCGATGAAAATAGGCAGAAGTTGCTCGTCCAGATCGTCTTTAACCTGCAAAACTTGCTCCAGCAACGATTGCGGAGAAGTCGCAAGATCGTCACGACGCTCGCTCCCTGAAAGCATCGTGCTCAACAAAGCAGCAGGCGACAGCAAGCCCTCTGGAAGTTGTAATCGTACTTCCGGCACAATCGGCAGCGTCAGCACCGGAGGCTCTTCCATCACTGATGGCTCTGCGACAAGCTCTGTCAGTACGACAGGCTCTGCCGATGTTTCATCCTCAACAGTTGGCTCCAACGCGGAGCTCGATTCAACACCAAGAGTCTCATCGACAACCAACGTTGGCTCATCACCAGAAACGGGGGATAATACCAACGGAATTTCGCTTTCTGCTGCCAGCTCTGCCTCAGATAAATCAAGTACCAACTCCACGTCATCTTCGACATAGGTATCCACCACCATCGACGGAGCGATATACTCACTGTCAAATTCCAGAACCATATCTGCAACCAAGTCAGGAACGCTCTCAACGGCGCAGTCACCATCAGCGGAAGCCTGTTCTATCGCAGAAACAAGCGGTAACTCGGAATCCAGATCAAATCCATGGGCCCCTGCCTCTTGCACCGAACTGACGTCCTCTGCGGCAACTGCTTCGTATGAATCGACGTCCTCTGCCTGTGGGAAAGTTTCCTCTTGAATTTCCTTTGCGACGGGAACTTCAGCATCCAGATCAAAAACTGCTTCATCTTCAATTCGTGCAGGCGTCTGCTCTTCCTGAGCATCCTCGGACGCCTGTGCGAACACACTGACGGGCCCTTCGGCGATTTCGCTTCTTTTGCCTGTTTCATCAATGTCGTTTACGACATTAACTATTGCACCAGCATGAAAGCCCTCATCAAGTTCCTTGTGACCCAAATCTTCACCAGGGTCAGACAGAACATTATTTTCCGAGTCAGAAACAGCCGTACTATCAGCAATCAACCCAACAACATCAAGATGTAAATGTGGTTCTTGGTAAGCTTCCGGGTGCTCAAGCAATGCATCTTGCTCGTCAAACATCAAGTCAAAATCAACGGTGCTTTGCCCCTCCGGTTCTTCCAGCAAAGGTAGCGTTAAATCAACAGCGGCCCAATCAGACCCGCTGGGTTCAACCGCGCCAAGTTCTCCGCCATCCGTAACCTTACTTTTACCAAGCTCACCTTCAGCCTGAGGCACTTCAATGATGAGCAAATTGTCCAAATTTGCATCAACGCTCCCTGATAGAAGCTGCGAGGGCAAATCCGACAGTGCAGCCCCATCTTCAGGAGGAAGCTCATCGTCAAGATTCAGAATAAAGACTGGTTCAGAATACAGTTCGTCGCCCAGTTCATAACCCTCCTCATGCACCGGCACCACAGAGTCCAACTCGTCGCTATCAAAACGCAAGGTATTAAGCGCCAAAGCCTCGGCATCTGGAACCTCTCGTCGATCAGCGCCAACATTGGGAGCTCGCCCGGCCTCGGCAAGATGATCTCCGCTCAACACCAGAAGCAAGCCAACGTCGGCACTGTCTGGCCAATGGCGCGCAACAATTGCATTCAGCATATCGCCTAGCGCGGCCACACCTGCCGCAAATTGTGCGATTGCATCGGCCTTTGGCACGACATTATGATGCGCATGTGCTGCTATCCAAGTCTCAAGCGCAGCGCCCAAATCGCCCATTTGCCTAAACCCAGTGGTATTGGCTATGCCTCGAATGGTGTGCGCGGCATATACCAAATGAGAATCTACTAAACGTATATGATCGCCATGTAACTGATTCACCCCCAACTGCAAGGCGGCAACATGCTTGCCCGCTTCCTCGACAAAGATGCTAAATAACACTGGAGAGATTGCGATTGGTCCAATGTGAATATCTCCATCATCGCCAACAATCATTTCTCCGTCGTCGGCAAAGGTCGCCTCGGGCACTTCGATTGCCAGATCTACCTCCGGCAACGCAACTTCAACATTTACTCCTCCGGCAAACAAATTCTCAGCCGTGCTGTCCGCAGAGAGGGCGACTCCAACAGGCGGTTCCAACGCAAACGCATCGTCTTCGGCAAGCACGGGGAGGACTACCTCAACCGCTTCAACTGACTCAACCGCTTCAACCGGCTCAACCGGCTCAACCGTTTCAACCACTTCAACTGACTCAACCGTTTCAACCGGCTCAACCACTTCAACTGACTCAACCGTTTCAACCGGCTCAACCACTTCAACCGGCTCAACCACTTCAACCGGCTCAACCACTTCAACCGGCTCAACCGTTTCAACCGGCTCAACCGCTTCGATTGGCTCTGCAATTACATTGGATTCAATCACTGGCTGCTGAGACTCCTCCGCAACAGTCGTCGGCGCATCAACATGCGTTTTGACAACCAGCAAATCTGCTTCCGTGTATATATCGACATCGCGCAGCAATTCACAAAGAGCCGGTATCCGAACCGGATCCAAACGACAATGTCCCGTCGTTTGCAATTGTTCAACCCAACCACCAAACTCTTGGACGGCCTGATCCAATACATAGATCAAAGCGGGAGTTGCCTTTTTGTCGTCCTGCAACCAACGGTTTAATGTTTGCTCAACAGCCCAAGCCACTTCCCCCAAATGGTTAAGGCCAACCATTCGCCCCGACCCCTTAAGCGTGTGGAAACTACGCCGGATCACCGTCAACGCCTCGCGATCAGCCAAATTATTGCGAAGGATCTCCAACTGTTCACTAACATTGGTCAGAACTTCTTGAGCCTCTTCAAGATAGATTTCCAGCAACTCAGCATCGACAGCCTCATCACTAAGAAGCGCTGTCGCATGGTCAGACTCAATGCCAAGAGCCGCCACTGGAGCGACTGCATTGGCAACCGGCTCCGCATGTCCTGCCTCAAGAGCCTCCAAGGCAATGCGGCTTTGCTCCACCAATTCACTATCAGCAACCAAATCCGCGTTACGCTGCAAAGACGTAAGTGTCTCTGCCAGCTGAACTTTGGCCGCTTGATCTTGCGGTTTTTCAATCAAAGTATCGAGCAATTGTCGAGCTTGCTGCTTCTGCGCCTTGATCTCATGCTCAACGCTTTGCGGCTCTTCAATCGCAAATGACAGCTTTTGTTCACCTTGCAGCCGGGCCAAAATGGGGTCAAGCACTCGAGCACTCGCATCACGACCCACCTCATATTCGTCAATAAAGAAGCCAAGTGCCGACAAACCTTCGGCAACATCCTGATGCTCTTCCAAGCTGATAAGCTCATCATCACGAGCAAATCGACGCACCATATCCGAACAATGCGCCAACACCGCATGAGCTTGCGGCTTATCCAGAATGGTCAAGGCACCATCCACCTGACGCAGGACATTTTCCAACCCTGCCAAATCCGACGCGGAAATCTGTTGCCGGAAATAACTATCCAGTGTTTGCTCAATGTGCTGTAAATTTGCGCGAATTTCCTTGGCGACTTGGCTTTGCAACTGGCGCTCTTGCGCTTGTCGCGTCGCCTCATCCACCATCGGCACGCGCCCCATTGCCTCAAGAACTTGCAGATCACCCGCCTTGGCAGCACGTAAACGCTCAGACATGACGCCCGCTTGTGCAGAAAACTCAGCCGGCCATTCCGGGTAAAGATTGACAGCATTTTCCAAAAGCAATAACGCAGTCGCGACTTCAAGAGCCGCATTTTCTGTCAAATGCGGCAATGCCTTATGTTCGACAATTACGGCGACATCGGTCAGAATCGCCTCAACATCGGCCTGAGCCAAAACATGCGCCTCTTCTCGCAGTTGGCTCAGGGTTTCCATACAAACCGAGTGTTTATCGGTATTGCCTGCCGTATATTTACCCCAAGCATCTTTTAGATTATTCAGTAAAGCCCGCGTTTTTGCCGCCCGCGAGGAAGTCGCAGCCCGATTCAAATCTAGCATCGTAGAGGGCAGGTATTGCTCCAACCGGAAACTTTGGCGCACAGCCTTGATCGTGGGGGTTTCAATACGAGAACGAGCAATAAAATACAAAATATCACGAAAAAGACGTTCAGCCACCTTGGCTGAACCTTCTGTGGCACGGCGCAACTGCAAATCAATGCGCTGCAATACCTGTCTGACCTCGGTATCCTGCACAATACCCTTATAAGCCACAGCCTCAATCAGCGCGCTTGCCACCCACCAAAAACCACGACCCATGGAAGATGTTTGCACTCGCGTCACCGAACGCAAAACGTGGTACATCGCCTGTAAACCCGCCGTGTTGCCATCGCGCAGCCACTGCAAAAGCCCCATTTGATAGCGAGAACGCTGTGATTTCAGATGCGCAACGAGATCGTTGGGATTGATCGACAAGGCATCAGCAAACGGAGGCACTCCCGCATTGACATCTGGATAAAACAATTCCGACTCGCGCGCAACTTCACCTCGCATGGCACGCAAGCGCTGGAAATACGGGAAGAGCACCAGAACGGATTCAAAGCGGCTGTTAAGCAAATCGTCGAGATACGCTTTCAACGCTTTGACAGCATCCGCCGTCGCGGCAAAATGCTCTCCACCAAGGGCTGCCCCCCCTTTCTCAAGGGTTTGCACCGCCATCTCGATTTCTTCTGAGAACTTGCCAACCGCATCCAGCCCCACCATATTGATGGCACCCGTAACTTGGTGCAAATGGGTAAGACTAGCGCGTAGCTGGCGCGAATCCGGGGCGGCAGTTGCTTGCTCAGACAGGCCTTTGAGCGCTTGATCAAGGGCTTGATCGATTTCACCCTTGACCCACACCAGCGAGCCGATGTCGAAGTCCGTAGCAGATGTCATGGTGCGTGCGCTCAATTCAGTTTAAAGCCGGCAACAGAGCCTTTCAGTTCCGCAGCCAAAGACGTCAGCTGCCCAATTGACACCGCAGTCTGACGAGTCCCGTTGGTGGTTTGCTCAGTAATCTGCAAGATATCCAACATCGACCGTGACACACGTTCTGCCACATCCGTTTGCTGGCGAGTGGCCGCCGAAATGGTTTCAATCAACTCAGCAAGGCTGCGTGACACCTGACCAATCTCAGACAGAGCCTGACCTGCAGCGTCAGAAAGCTTGGCCCCCTCCACCACGCCGTGCGTCGAGACTTCCATGGCCGCAACCGCATCGTGCGTGTCGGTCTGAATGGTTTTTACAATCGCGCCGATTTGCTTGGTCGCCTCGGCCGAGCGTTCGGCCAACCGCTGCACTTCTTCAGCAACCACCGTAAAGCCTCGACCGGCCTCACCGGCAGAAGCAGCCTGAATTGCAGCGTTCAATGCCAATACGTTGGTCTGTTCGGTAATATCGGAAATCAATTCCACGATTTCGCCAATTTCTTGCGACGACTCGCCCAGACGCTTAATACGTTTGGCAGTTTCCTGAATCTGCTCACGAATTTCATTCATCCCTGAAATCGCGTTTTGCACCGCGTGTGCGCCTTTTTCCGCAGCAGAAAGGGACTGCTGGGCCACACGAGCAGACTCTGCCGCCGAAGACGATACGTTGTTGATCGAACGCGCCATCGTTTGCACCGACTCGTTCGCCTCCAGAATTTCATCCGATTGCCGCTGCGCCGCAGACAAGAGCTCTTCAGAAATCGCCTGGGCTTGTTGCGAGGCTTGCGTCACCTGCTCTGTTGCGCGGTTGATGTTGAAAATGAGGTTGCGCAACTCTTCAATGGTATAGTTCATGGAGTCGGCAATGGCGCCGGTCAGGTCTTCCGTCACCGAAGCTCGCACCGTCAAATCACCATCGGCCAAATCCGACATTTCGTTCAACAATCGCAAAATGGCTTCCTGATTCCGCTTGTTCTCACGCTCAGACTCCAGACGCCGACGCTGTGCTTCCGCGTTGTAAACCATAATCAGGAGAGTCAAAGCTGCCGCAGAAATAAGAACCAGAATCACTTCAACAAACACATACGTAATGTTGCTGGACTGTTTCTCATAAACCTTGGTTAGATTTTGCGTCAAATTCAGCAACGTATCGCTTTGAATGTTAATCGTTTGATTGGCTTGCCGAGTTGCGGTCAAGTTCTGCATATTGTCAGTAAATTTATCAACAAATGCTTCAAAATTCTTGAACTTGATCTGAATTTGCTGCAATTTTGATCGGGCAGCAGCATCATTTACCGCAGCCAACCCCAATTCGGCATTACCATCGAGCATCCCACTCAGGGTTTCACTGAATTTATTTCGATCCGCACCCAGCATGGTCACGGTTTCGGTATTGATGGTTTCCACTGCCAAAGCGGCATTGGCATTTTTGGCCATCCGCTGCGTCAACATCACCTGTTCGTGGGCCAGATCAATTTCATTCTTGCTCACTCCAGCTTTTTCCAGAGCATCCACCAAGTCTTGAGTGAGTTGCTGCAATGCTGCGTCGTTAGCATTGATGTTGACAACATCTTCACCAATTCCAACCAGCAGCTTCTGATTATCCAAAATGGTGTCAATCGTGGGGTTGTCTTTGTTTGCCTGAAAGTAAGTGCGCCATTCGCCATCAATTTTATCGAGCACATCCAAGACATCCGCGCCTTCAGATGCCGGAGTGGCTTCATCTCCATCAACCAAGGCATGAAAATCGTCGTCAAAAAGGTGGTAGGCTTTTTCCAGCAAGGGGAACGCCAATTTATTCCCACCCAACACCGCCTGGGATGACAAACGGGACATCCGCTGCGACAACATTTGCATTTCGGTTGAACGCGTCCGATACCGGGCATTGTTGTCAGCTG
>NZ_CBAZRM010000028.1:0-12706 GCF_964834465.1 Jezberella sp. | reverse complement strand
ACGAAATGATTTCAAAACCATTGGTCAGGCGCACTTTGGCAACCTTACGCAATGCTGAGTTTGGCTTCTTTGGAGTGGTGGTGTACACACGTGTACAAACACCGCGTCGCTGAGGGCAATTTTCGAGCGCTGGGCTCTTGCTCTTGGTGACGCTGACTTCGCGCGGTTTACGCACGAGTTGGCTAATGGTTGGCATGACCTTCTTTCCCTTTTATCGCTGGTGTTGCGCTGTCTACGGCGCTTGACCAGAATTCCCGTTCCTGGGCTGCTCGCACAAACCCACTAAGACACGGAAAAAACCGTAAAAGAGCGGGTATTGCCTGAAAAACCAGACCATTCGGCAAGCCCAGAGCTACCGTGATCTGTACTGAAATTGGAACTGCATAGTTTTACTTAATACTACCGTGCTTAGCCATGCAAAATCGACTAAGCCCACTAGCATATCGCATAAGCGGTCGAAATGTCAACCAGGGGGTGCTCCCCCTGGTGACGTGACGACACAACCGATTACTCGTCTTCGCTCTGGATGTCGTCAGAAGCACCGATAATGGCTGGCGCATCTTCAAACGGATTGAGCAATTGACGAGCCGCTTCGCGCTCTGCTGCCTCAAGGACCTCTTTCTCTTTACGAGCCACATGGTATGCCATGCCGGTGCCCGCTGGGATCAGACGACCCACGATGACGTTTTCTTTGAGACCGCGCAAATCATCACGTTTGCCCATGATGGCAGCTTCGGTGAGGACTCGCGTTGTTTCTTGGAACGACGCCGCAGAGATGAACGAATCAGTCGAGAGCGATGCTTTGGTGATACCCAACAGAATGTTGTCGTAGGTGGCAGGAATCTTGCCCTCTGCGATCGCACGGTCATTCTCGTTGAGCAACTCCGCACGTTCGACCTGTTCACCTTGGATGAACGATGTATCCCCGTTATCAACGATGTTGATACGGCGCAACATTTGACGAACAATCACTTCGATATGCTTGTCGTTGATCTTCACACCTTGCAAGCGATAAACGTCTTGAACCTCATCGACCACATACGTGGCAAGACGCTCAATCCCTTGCAAGCGCAGAATGTCATGTGGATCAGCAGGGCCGTCGACAATCATCTCGCCTTTGTTAACCACTTGACCATCGTGCACCAACACTTGCTTCTCTTTCGGAATCAAGAACTCATGGATCAGCCCTTCGAGGTCTGTAATGACCAAGCGCTGTTTACCCTTCGTATCCTTACCAAAAGAAACTGTTCCGGTGACCTCGGCAAGCATACCCGCGTCTTTCGGTGACCGTGCTTCGAACAATTCAGCAACCCGTGGCAGACCACCGGTAATATCGCGAGTCTTTTGCGATTCTTGTGGAATACGCGCTAGGACTTCACCGACTTGCGCTTGTTGACCGTCACGAACCGTGATCAATGCACCAACCGGGAACGAGATATTCACTGAATGATCGGTACCGGCAATTTTGACTTCTTCGCCTGTTTCGCTGATCAGTTTGATCTGTGGACGCAGCGCGATTTTTCCGCCACGCGTCTTTGGTGTAATAACCACTAACGTCGATAGACCTGTGACCTCATCAACCTGTCTAGCGACAGTTGCACCCTCTTCGATATTCTCGAAGCGAACGGCACCCGCATATTCAGACACAATCGGACGAGTCAATGGATCCCAAGTCGCCAAGCGCGCACCAGCCTTCAGCACATCGCCGTCGTTGACTTGCAACGTTGCGCCGTAAGGCACTTTATGACGCTCGCGCTCACGATCGTTATCACCAAAGATAACGATCTCGCCAGAACGCGAGATTGCAACACGCTCGCCCTTGGGGTTGGTCACATAACGCATCGTGCTGGCGAAGCGGACCACGCCGTTGGACTTGGTTTCAACACCACTGGCCATGGCAGCGCGTGAAGCGGCGCCACCGATGTGGAAAGTACGCATCGTCAGCTGCGTGCCAGGCTCACCAATTGATTGAGCGGCAATGACGCCCACTGCTTCACCCACGTTGACGAGATAACCACGGCCTAGGTCACGACCGTAGCAATGTGCACACAAACCATGGCGTGTTTCGCAGGTCAGCGGCGTACGAACACGAACTTCATCCACGCCGAGCTTGTCGATGCTATCCACGAGATCTTCATCAAGCAACGTGCCTGCAAAGATCGCTGTTTCTTGGGTGTCTGGGTTAACAATGTCAACCGCAGCGACACGACCAAGGATACGCTCGCGCAACGGTTCGATCACTTCGCCACCCTCCACGAGAGCTTTCATCGAATAACCGTGAGACGTACCGCAGTCGTTTTCAGTGATCACCAGATCTTGCGTCACATCAACCAAACGGCGTGTCAGGTAACCCGAGTTTGCTGTCTTCAGTGCGGTATCGGCAAGACCTTTACGTGCACCGTGTGTTGAGATGAAGTACTGCAACACGTTAAGACCTTCACGGAAGTTAGCTGTAATGGGCGTCTCGATGATTGAGCCGTCCGGCTTAGCCATCAATCCACGCATACCAGCCAGCTGACGAATCTGGGCAGCTGAACCACGCGCGCCTGAGTCGGCCATCATGTAGATGGAATTGAAAGACTCCTGGCGAACGTTGTCACCATGCCGATCAACCACTGGCTCGGTAGCAAGTTGCTCCATCATGGCCTTACCGACTTTATCGCCAGCTTTGCCCCAAATGTCCACCACGTTGTTGTAGCGCTCTTGTGACGTGACAAGCCCAGACGAATACTGCTTGTCAATCTCTTTCACTTCGCGGCTAGCTTCGGCCAAAATGTCGACCTTAACCGGGGGGATGAGCATATCGCCCATGGCGATAGAGATACCACCGCGCGTTGCAAGACGGAAGCCCGACTGCATTAGCTTGTCAGCGAAGATTACCGTATCACGTAGGCCACAACGGCGGAACGATTGGTTGATCAATCGTGAAATTTCTTTCTTCTTCAAGGCACGATTGAGCACCGAGAAAGGAAGGCCTTTCGGCAGAATTTCAGATAGCAACGCGCGACCGACGGTTGTCTCGACGCGTTGGATGCCTTGCTCAAATTCATTTTTGCCGACGCGTGTGTACTCCGGCAAACGAACAGTGATGCGCGTTTGCAAAGTCACTTCGCGATTGTCATAGGCACGCTGAACTTCTGCGACATCGGCAAAGAACATGCCTTCGCCTTTGCCATTGATGCGCTCGCGAGTCGCGTAATACAGACCCAACACGATATCCTGTGACGGAACAATCGAAGGCTCGCCATTGGCTGGGAACAAGACGTTGTTCGATGCGAGCATTAAGGTGCGGGCTTCCATCTGTGCTTCAAGCGACAGAGGGACGTGTACCGCCATCTGGTCACCGTCGAAGTCGGCGTTGAATGCCGCGCAAACGAGTGGGTGCAGCTGGATTGCCTTGCCTTCAATCAACACTGGCTCGAACGCCTGAATGCCAAGACGGTGCAACGTTGGTGCGCGGTTAAGCATGACCGGATGTTCACGAATCACGTCTTCGAGAATATCCCACACGACAGGCTCTTGACTCTCAACGAGCTTTTTAGCGGCCTTAATCGTTGTGGCAAGACCCATCAACTCTAAACGGTTGAAAATGAAAGGCTTGAACAACTCAAGCGCCATCAACTTGGGCAAACCGCACTGATGCAACTTCAACTGTGGGCCGACCACGATCACTGAACGACCTGAATAGTCAACCCGCTTACCCAGCAAGTTTTGACGGAAACGGCCGCTCTTACCTTTGATCATGTCTGCAAGCGATTTCAACTGCCGCTTGTTGGCCCCGGTCATGGCTTTGCCACGACGACCATTATCTAGCAATGAATCAACAGACTCTTGCAACATCCGCTTTTCGTTACGCAGGATGATTTCTGGCGCTTTTAGTTCCAGCAGTCGCTTCAAACGATTATTGCGGTTGATTACCCGCCGATACAGATCGTTCAAATCAGACGTCGCGAATCGACCACCATCCAGAGGTACCAGTGGACGCAAATCCGGTGGCAGCACTGGCAAGACTTCCATGACCATCCACTCGGCTTTGATGCCAGATTTCTGAAAACCCTCAAGCACTTTCAGGCGCTTGGATATTTTCTTAATCTTGGCTTCAGAAGAGGTCGCTCGTAACTCGACGCGCAGTGTTTCAACCTCACGATCTATATCGATCGTACGAAGCAACTCTCGCACAGCTTCTGCCCCCATCAGGGCGCGGAAATCGTCTCCATACTCTTCCGTCTTCGCGATAAAGTCGTCATCAGACATGATCTGACCACGCTTGAGTGGTGTCATGCCAGGCTCAATCACGCACCATGCTTCAAAGTAAAGCACACGCTCGATATCACGCAGGGTCATGTCGAGCACCATACCCAAACGGGATGGCAGGCTCTTCAAGAACCAGATGTGTGCCACGGGGCTCGCCAACTCAATGTGACCCATGCGTTCACGACGCACTTTAGCCACAGTGACTTCGACACCGCACTTCTCACAAATCACACCACGATGCTTGAGGCGCTTGTATTTGCCGCATAAACATTCGTAGTCCTTGATAGGACCAAAGATCTTCGAACAAAACAAACCATCACGCTCAGGTTTGAACGTGCGGTAGTTAATCGTCTCGGGTTTACGGACTTCGCCGTAAGACCAAGAACGGATCTTCTCCGGAGACGCGATGCCAATTTTGATGGCATCAAACTGTTCGTCTTGGGAGACTTGCTTAAATAAGTCGAGTAGCGCTTTCATTATTTACGCTCCAGATCCATGTCGAGGGCCAAGGAACGGATTTCCTTAACCAGCACGTTGAACGATTCAGGCATGCCTGCGTCGATAGTGTGGTCGCCTTTGACGATGTTTTCATAAACTTTCGTGCGGCCAGTGATGTCGTCCGACTTCACTGTGAGCATCTCTTGCAAGGTGTAAGACGCACCATAGGCTTCAAGTGCCCACACCTCCATCTCACCAAAACGCTGGCCACCGAACTGAGCCTTACCACCCAGCGGTTGCTGGGTAACAAGAGAGTAGGGTCCCGTTGAGCGGGCGTGCATCTTGTCATCGACAAGATGGTGCAGCTTGAGATAGTGCATGTACCCAACCGTGACTGGTCGCTCGAATTGCTCTCCTGTGCGCCCATCATAGAGCCACGCTTGCGTGCGACTCTCTGTCAGACCCATGCGGTCAGCAACCTCTTGCGGGTAGGCCACTTCCAGCATGCCAGTGATTTCCTCTTCGGTTGCACCGTCAAATACCGGGGTAGCGAAAGGAACACCATTGCGCAGATTCTGTGCCAACTCGATCACTTCATCATCTGATAGCTCGTCGAGACGAGCGCCAGTGCCAGTGCTGTTATAGATTTTTTCAAGGAAGCCGCGAATCTTCTTAACTTCAATTTTTTGTTGATCGCGCAACATTTCACCGATGCGATGACCAAGACCCTTCGCAGCCCAACCAAGGTGAACCTCAAGCACTTGACCCACGTTCATCCGGGATGGAACACCCAAAGGATTCAATACGATATCCGCTGGAGTACCGTCTGCCATGTGAGGCATATCCTCGACCGGGGTAATGCGCGAGACAACACCTTTGTTACCGTGACGACCAGCCATCTTGTCACCTGGCTGCAAGCGACGCTTGACGGCCAAATAGACTTTGATCATCTTCAACACACCTGGTGGCAACTCGTCGCCCTGAGTGAGTTTTTTGCGCTTTTCTTCAAAAGCAAGATCAAACTGATGACGCTTTTGCTCAAGCGATTCTTTTGCCTGCTCAAGCACAACAGCATTAGCTTCATCGGCAAGTCGAATGTCAAACCATTGCCAACGATCCATATCTGCAAGATAGGCTTGAGTGATGGTCGCGCCTTTCACCAACTTTTTCGGTCCGCCATTGACGACTTTATCAATCAGCATCTTTTCGATACGATCGAATGTGTCGTTTTCGACAATCCGTAACTGATCGTTCAAGTCTTGACGATAACGACGCAGTTCATCATCAATGATGGACTGGGCGCGTTTGTCTCGCACAATGCCCTCACGTGTGAAGACTTGAACGTCAATCACAGTACCGACCATTCCAGAAGGCACACGCAACGAAGTGTCTTTTACATCGGACGCTTTTTCACCGAAAATTGCGCGCAGCAATTTTTCTTCCGGGGTCAGTTGAGTTTCACCTTTTGGTGTCACTTTACCGACAAGGACGTCGTCTGCGCGAACTTCTGCGCCAATGTGAACGATGCCTGACTCATCAAGGCGATTCAATTGAGTTTCGGCTAAATTGCTGATATCGCGAGTGATTTCTTCAGGGCCTAATTTGGTATCGCGAGCGACAACGGTCAATTCTTCAATGTGAATTGAAGTGTACCGATCGTCGGCGACAACTTTTTCTGAAATCAGAATTGAATCTTCGAAGTTGTAGCCATTCCATGGCATAAACGCGATCAACATATTTTGACCAAGGGCCAATTCACCCAGGTCAGTTGAAGCGCCGTCAGCCAACACGTCACCGGCCGCTACTACATCGCCCCGGCGTACGATAGGACGCTGGTTGATATTGGTATTCTGATTAGATCGGGTGTATTTGATCAAGTTATAGATATCAACACCGACCTCACCAGCAACGTTCTCGCTGTCGTTAACGCGAATCACGATACGATCGGCATCAACGTGGTCAACTAACCCACCGCGTAATGCTTGAACGGTCGTGCCCGAGTCAACGGCAACGGTGCGCTCGACGCCTGTGCCTACCACGGGCTTTTCAGGCCGCAGACAAGGAACAGCCTGACGTTGCATGTTGGCGCCCATCAATGCTCGGTTTGCGTCATCGTGCTCAAGGAATGGGATTAATGAGGCAGCAACCGAGACGATTTGCGACGGGGCTACGTCCATGTAGTTAACGTTAGCTGGCGAAGTCAACAGCGTTTCACCGGCTTGGCGACAAGCCACCAGTTCATCGGTGAATTTACCGCTTTCGCTCAACTCGGCGTTCGCCTGTGCAATCACGTAATTACCTTCTGCGATTGCAGACAGATAATCGATCTGATCCGTCACGGAGCCGTCGACGACTTTACGATAGGGCGTCTCAAGGAAACCATATTCGTTCAACCGAGCAAACAGCGCCATTGAGTTGATCAGGCCAATGTTTGGACCTTCAGGTGTCTCAATGGGACAGACGCGGCCGTAATGGGTCGGGTGCACGTCACGAACTTCGAAGCCCGCGCGCTCACGTGTCAAACCGCCAGGGCCCAGTGCCGAAACGCGACGCTTGTGCGTAATCTCGGACAGCGGGTTGGTTTGATCCATAAACTGTGAGAGTTGGCTCGAGCCGAAGAACTCTTTAATCGCTGCCGAGATTGGCTTTGAGTTAATTAAGTCATGCGGCATCAAGTTTTCGGTTTCTGCTTGACCCAAGCGCTCTTTAACCGCGCGCTCAACACGTACTAACCCAGCTCGGAATTGATTTTCTGCCAGCTCACCGACACAGCGAACACGGCGATTGCCAAGGTGATCAATATCGTCGATCTGGCCACGACCGTTGCGCAGTTCGACAAGTATCTTGATCGTTTCAAGAATGTCGTCGTTCGTCAGCGTCATCGCACCAGTGATGTCGTCACCACGGCCTAGACGGCTGTTGACTTTCATTCTGCCTACGCGCGACAAATCATACGTGTCTTCACTGTAGAACAACCGCTGGAAGAGCGCCTCGACAGCATCTTCTGTTGGTGGTTCGCCAGGCCGCATCATGCGGTAGATAGCGACACGGGCGGCTAACTGGTCAGCCGTTTCGTCAGTGCGAAGCGTTTGTGAAATGAACGGTCCGCGATCTAGGTCATTCGTATACAGGGTCTTGATTGTTTTGACCCCTGCGATACGCAGCGTGTTCAGCGTCGATTCTGAAATCTCTTCGTTGGCAGTTGCGACCACTTCACCCGTGTCAGCGTCAACGATATTGGTTGCAAGCACGCGACCAATCAGAAAATCCTCGGGTACGGAGATTCGTTCTATTTTGGCAGCGGCGACGTCGCGCAAATGCTTCGCATTTACACGCTTGTCTTTTTCTATCAGTACCTTGCCGGACTTGTCAGAAATGTCAAACCGAGCGACTTCACCTTTCCAGCGCTCGCCGATGAATTGCATCATCGCGCCTTCGGACTGAAGCTCGAACTCATCAAACTCAAAGAACTGAGACAAGATGGTTTCAGGCGTCATGCCAATAGCTTTGAGCAGAATGGTCACTGGCATTTTGCGGCGACGATCCACACGGAAGAACAGCAAGTCCTTGGGATCAAACTCAAAATCCAACCATGAACCACGGTAGGGAATGACACGAGCAGAGAATAAAAGTTTGCCTGAGCTGTGTGTCTTACCACGGTCGTGTTCAAAGAAGACACCGGGCGAGCGGTGCAACTGAGAGACGATGACTCGTTCAGTGCCATTGATGACAAAGGAGCCTGTGCTTGTCATGAGCGGAATTTCGCCCATATAGACTTCTTGCTCTTTGATCTCTTTGACCGTGGGCTTGCTCACTTCACGATCGAGCAAGACAAGGCGAACCTTGGCACGCAGCGGGGAAGCGTAATTAAGGCCACGTAACTGGCACTCTTTGACATCGAACACGGGTTCGCCCAGCGAATAGCTGACGAACTCGAGCCGCGCCATATTATTATGACTGACGATCGGGAAGATCGAATTGAAAGCCGCTTGCAAACCTTGCTCTTTACGAGAGTTTGCGCTTAATTCAGCTTGCAAAAAGGTTAAATAGGATTGCAGTTGAGTCGCCAGGAGAAAGGGAACGTTCAGAACGTCCTCACGCTTGGCGAAGCTTTTGCGGATGCGCTTTTTTTCGGTAAACGAGTAAGGCATTGGCACTCCGACTCGAGGTTACAAAGGCCGTCAAACCACGGCCACGGGCTTAGAAATTTCTTTTACTACAACTACATTTACGACTTCAGAAAACCCTTCTGCCTTGTTGAGGTTACCCTGCTGAGGGGTTTTCTGAAAGCGCAAACGCCCGGGAGAGCCTACGGGCCATCCCGGGCGACACTGACAAGACTTACTTCAATTCAGCCTTGGCACCAGCTTCTTCAAGCTTCTTCTTGGCAGCTTCAGCGTCAGCTTTAGACATGCCTTCTTTAACTGGCTTAGGTGCAGCATCGACCAGATCTTTAGCTTCTTTCAAGCCAAGACCGGTGATTTCACGAACAGCCTTAATGACGCTAACTTTGTTCGCGCCAAATTCGGTGAGGTGAACAGTAAACTCTGTCTGCTCTTCAGCAGCAGCAGCAGCGCCACCAGCAGCAGGGGCTGCGACAGCAACAGCAGCAGCAGCAGCCGACACGCCAAACTTCTCTTCCATTTCTTTGATGAGTTCTGAGAGTTCCAGAACGGTCATTGCCGAGATGGCATCAAGGATTTCAGCTTTAGTAGCCATTGTTAATACTCCAGATTAAATAATTTGCCAGGGGTTGGTATCGCTTTTGTCTTCAATGAAGACCAACAGACTTATGCAGCCTCTTTCTGGTCGCGCACAGCGGCTAAGCCACGCACAAACTTGGTTGGTATTTCGTTGAGGGTACGGACGAACGTTGCGATCGGTGCTTGCATCGTGCCAAGCAATTTCGACAACAACTCTTCGCGGGAAGGCATGGTGGCCAAGGCCTTAACACCTTCGGCATCAAATATGCTGTTTGGCAATGCCCCAGCTTTGATGACGAGCTTATCGTTGGTTTTCGAAAATGCAGATAACACTTTTGCAGCGGCGACCGGATCTGAGCTGATACCATAGATCAGCGGACCGGTAAGCTTTTCTGACAATACCTCGAAAGGTGTGTCTTTAATAGCCCGGCGTGCCAACGAGTTTTTAAGGACTCGAAGATACACACCCGATTCACGCGCAGTTTTACGCAGTACGGTGACAGAGGCGACGTCCAGACCACGGTACTCTGCAACGACGATCGACTGAGCGGCCGCGACTTGCGTCGTGACTTCTTCGATGACAATTGCCTTCTCTTGACGATTGAGACTCACGGTTTGAACACTCCATCATAAGATGCTCGGGATAATTCCCTTGCATCAACCGAATGCGGCGAACCTGGTCGAAATCTAATAGAAATCTTCCGTGGACGCCGTCTAGTCTGGATCCAGAAACAACCTGGGATTAAGCGTCAGTAACGAGGACAGAGAATTCTATCGCCGCGACATCGACTCCAGCCGTCTTTGACAGCAACATCCAGATAAATCCGGATGCAGCCCAAAGCCTTTACAGATTAACGATTACTGTTGGGTAGCCGTCAATGAAGCCACTTCGACGCGAGCACCGCCGCCCATGGTGGACGACACTGCCAACTTACGAAGATAAATACCCTTTGCGGCCGACGGACGCGCCTTGTTCAAGGCGTCAACCAGCGCTGCCAAGTTGGTTCTCAGTTGTTCAACGTCGAATGAGGCGCGGCCAATCGTTGCGTGCACAATGCCGGCCTTGTCCGTACGGTATTGAACCTGACCAGCCTTGGCGTTTTTCACCGCTTGCGCGACGTCAGGCGTCACCGTACCAACTTTTGGATTAGGCATCAGGCCGCGTGGACCTAGGATTTGACCCAAGGTACCCACAATACGCATCGTATCGGGTGAAGCAATAACCACGTCGAAGTTGAACGTGCCACCTTTAATTTGCTCAGCCAGGTCTTCCATGCCAACAATGTCAGCACCAGCAGCTTTCGCCTGCTCAGCCTTGTCGCCTTGTGCAAAGACAGCTACGCGAACCGATTTACCTGTGCCTGCGGGTAGCACGACTGAACCACGAACCAGTTGATCTGACTTCTTGGGGTCGATACCCAGTTGGACAGCAATGTCGATGGATTCGTTAAATTTTGCAGTTGCACACTCTTTAACTAAAGCAATTGCCTCAGCTACTGGGTAGAACTTTTCACGATCGATTTTGCTGGCGACAGCTGCCATACGTTTTGAAAGCTTTGCCATGATTAGACTCCCTCTACCGTGATGCCCATGCTGCGAGCGCTACCAGCGATCGTACGGACCGCTGCGTCTAGATCCGCCGCTGTCAGATCAGGCGCCTTGGCGCGAGCGATCTCTTCAGCCTGGGCGCGTGTCAACTTGCCGACTTTGTCGGTATGGGGTGTGGGCGAACCCTTCTGAATGCCAGCAGCCTTCTTGATCAGAATAGTCGCCGGTGGCGTCTTCATGATGAAGGTAAAGCTCTTGTCTGCAAAGGCCGTTATCACCACGGGGATTGGCAAACCAGGCTCAAGACCTTGGGTCTTAGCATTGAAGGCCTTGCAGAATTCCATGATGTTCAAACCACGTTGACCCAGTGCTGGGCCAATCGGTGGCGAAGGATTGGCTTTACCAGCTGGTACTTGCAGCTTGATGAAGCCTATGATCTTTTTTGCCATACTTTACTCCTTGTGGGTACAAACGCCTAAGCAAAGCTAGGCTCCCCGGGTTAATCAGGTTTTTTCGACCTGACTGAAATCAAGCTCAACTGGAGTTGAGCGACCAAAAATTGCTACAGAAACGCGTACTTTGCTTTTCTCGTAGTTCACTTCTTCTACATTGCCATTGAAGTCCGCAAAGGGGCCTTCTTTGACTCGAACCATTTCGCCAACTTCGAACAAGATCTTTGGGCGGGGCTTCTCGATACCTTCTTCCATCTGAGACAGAATTTTCGCCACTTCTTTTTCAGAAATTGGTGAAGGCCGATTACCCGAACCACCCAGAAAACCCGTGACTCGTGGCGTATTCTTAATCACATGCCAGCTTTCGTCGGTTAAATCCATTTCAACAAGGACGTAACCAGGAAAAATCCGACGTTCACTGATTGATTTTTGACCGTTCTTCGATTCAACCACCTCTTCGGAGGGAACCAGAATCTGGCCAAACGCATCTTGCAAGCCTGCGCGCTCAATACGCTCAACCATTGCTTTGTGAACACTTTTTTCCATGCCGGAATAGACATGAACAACATACCAACGTTTGCTCATCGATCGCCTTTATTATTTCCAGCCAAGCAATACACTAAACAACAGCCATTCAACGCTTCGATCCAAAATCCACATAAACAACCCCATAATGGCGACAAAGGCAAAAACAATGCCTGTCATCTGCATGGTTTCTTTACGAGTGGGCCAAGAAACACGTCTAACTTCGTTGTAAGAATCCTGACCGAATGCAATGGTGCGCCGGCCAGGTTCGCTCGACCACGCGATTAGCGCGGCAATTATTAAACTAACAATGAACACACCCACGCGTGCAACTGCTGGCCATTTGCCCTCAAATAGCGAGTAAGCAACGATGCCGGCAATGACGACCACCACTGAAAGTGCCAGTTTGATTCGGTCGGTGCTGCTGGTAACTGATTCGACAGATGTATTCGACATTTTCTTCCGTGCCAACACCTCAAGGATGTTTAACACTGTTTATTGGCTGTGGCAGGGGCGGAGGGCCTCGAACCCCCAACCTTCGGTTTTGGAGACCGACACTCTGCCAATTGAGCTACGCCCCTGTACCAGTACTACTAAAACAAGGCACGAACCCTCACGGATTCGTGCCTTTTACTCGTTTACTTCAGAATTTTAGCAACGACGCCTGCACCCACGGTACGGCCACCTTCGCGGATAGCGAAACGCAGACCTTCTTCCATGGCGATTGGGTTGATCAACTTGACCACCATCGAGACGTTATCGCCTGGCAGAACCATTTCTTTATCT
>NZ_CBAZRM010000027.1:0-13916 GCF_964834465.1 Jezberella sp. | reverse complement strand
GGACCGTGAAACACCTTAGCGCCGATGATAGTGGACGTACGTCTGTGAAAGTAGGTCATCGTCAAGCTCTTACCCCTCAAACCCCCGTCTGCCAAAAGCAGGCGGGGGTTTGTCTTTGGGCAAAGCAAACGCACCAGCAAAGGCTTGGTTTTCTGCGTCAATTCACGGATAGTGGATGGTATATGCTGAAAGTATCTCGATTGGCCGCTGCCATGTCCTAATACGCCATGTAAGATAGCGGTACATCCCTAAACGGAGATCTTCCAATGACTACTGCAACACCAGACCAACCTAAACAAATTGACTTGCGCTTATTGACGAACGTGGTCTACGGACTATTCGCCATCGGCTTGGTGACGTGGTTCTTTGCTGCCGCTGCGGTGGCAGCGATCGTCATTATCTACGTAAAACGCTCAGACGTGGCCGGCACCATTTACGCCACGCACTTTAACTGGCTCTCTCATACCTTTTGGTGGGGACTTCTGTGGTTGTTGGTTAGCATGCTCGCCACTTACTTCTACATCGGCTATGCGGGCATTGCTCTCACGATCATCTGGGCGTTGTATCGGGTAATCAAAGGTTGGTTGGCTCTGCTCGAACACAAAACACCTTGAATAGCTTGAAGCAAGCGCTGGACAAAAAATAAGGGCTCTCGTGAGCCCTTATTTCATATCTGCTGTAAACAGATTTATTTCAAATGCCCACTCACGATCTTGGTGAGTTCAAACATGGACACTTGATCCTTTTCAAATAAAGGTTTTAGTTTGGCGTCGGCATTGATATTGCGCCGGTTAGCTGGATCTTGCAGATCATGCTTCTTGATGTAATCCCAGATACGCTTCGTCACTTCTGTGCGAGGGACAGCCTCGTCACCAATAATAGCCGCCAGAATTGGGCTAGGTGTCAGTGGTTTCATAAATGCGGCGTTTGGTTTACGCGCTGGCGTCTTTGTAGCAGTGGCCATTTTCGGGCTCTCCTTGTCAGGATAAATAAACACAAGCCCGAAGCATAACTGCTTTGAGCGACAATCACACCCTTCGGTGCAACAAAATCGGCTTTCAGCGCCAGTGTAGCAATTTTGTAACAGAGTTACACTGGTGCATCTTACACGTTTACCTTGGTATCCGACGATGAAAATGCGCTCACCCATCGAAGCTATTCGTTTGTTCCACGACGAATTGACCGCCATTCGCAGAGATCTGCATGCAAACCCCGAACTCGGATTTCAAGAGGTTCGCACCTCCGGGATCGTCGCAGGCGCTTTGGAAGCACTGGGGATTGAGGTTCACCGCCATGTGGGCAAAACGGGTGTGGTGGGCGTGATTCACGGAAAAACCAATACGTCGGGTCGCATGATCGGGTTACGCGCTGATATGGATGCGCTTCCCATTATCGAGGACAGCAGCGCTGAATATTGCTCAACCAAAAATGGTTTGATGCACGCCTGCGGACACGATGGACACACCACCGTATTGCTTGGCGCGGCAAAGTATTTGGCTCAGACTCGGCAGTTTGACGGAACAGCCGTGCTGATCTTTCAACCCGCCGAAGAGGGCCTGGGGGGTGCGACTGCCATGTTGGAAGATGGTCTTTTTGAACGGTTTCCCTGTGACGAGATCTACGCAATGCATAACTGGCCGGCCTTGCCAGCGGGGGTCATCGGCATAAACCCGGGGCCGATGATGGCGGCGTCAGACCGGTTTGAGATTGTGATCCATGGCCGCGGTGGCCATGGGGCCCATCCTTATTTAGCCATTGATCCTATCGTCATAGCAGCGCAGTTGATCACGTCGTTGCAAACGGTCGTGTCACGCAACGTACATCCAGCTGAGTCCGCCGTGATTTCCTTTGGTGCTGTGCAAGCAGGCAATCCAGCGGCCGCGAGCGTCATCCCCAGTCAGGTGCGGTTAGTCGGCACGGTTAGGACATTTAAAGAAGAGGTGCAGCAACTCGTTGAACAACGCATGCGCGAGTTAATTAAGTCTGTGCCCGAGGGTTTTGGTGCCACGGCAGAATTCACCTACAAACGCGGCTACCCAGCGACCATTAATTCTGTCGCACAAACCAATTTTTTGATTGATGTCGCCACGGAGTTGTTTGGCCCTGAAAAAGTAATTGGTAACCTGACGCCGTCGATGGGCAGTGAGGATTTCGCCTGCATGCTGAAGGTCAAGCCTGGCGCGTATTTCAGGCTCGGCCAAGGCGGTGCAGAAGAAGGTCGCTTTCTACATAACCCCAAGTTTGATTTCAACGACGCAGTGATCCCCACCGGTAGTGCCATGTTTGCAGCACTGGTAGAGCGCGCGATGCCCTTAAGCGAATAGAGATGACGACAGAAAGTTTCACCATCACCCGCCCCGACGATTGGCACATTCATCTGCGTGATGGGGTTGGGCTGTCTGCCATTGTGGCGGACACTGCTCGGCAGTTTGCCAGAGCGATTGTCATGCCTAACCTGAAACCGCCGGTGACGACAGTCGCTCAGGCGCTCGGATACCGGCAACGAATCATGCAAGCGTTGGCGGCACAACCAGACCAGTCGACAATCGTGCAGCGTTTCAATCCTTTGATGACGTTGTATCTCACGGACCGGACGACGCCTGATGAAATTGATCGTGCAACAGAGTCTGAGCACGTGGTCGCCGTGAAACTATATCCGGCAGGTGCAACGACCAACTCGGACGCGGGCGTCACGGATCTGCTCGGGCAGTGTGCCCCGACGCTCGAACGTATGCAAAGAAACGGGTTGCTGTTGCTGTTGCACGGTGAAGTCACCGATCCAAACGTTGACGTGTTCGATCGTGAAGCCCTGTTCATCGATCAGGTCATGAAGCCTTTACGTCGCGCTTTTCCAGCGCTAAAGGTGGTATTTGAACACCTCACGACGAAAGACGGTGCAGAATATGTGCGTGATGCTGAGGGCCCTATTGCGGCGACCATCACGCCACAGCATCTGCTCTACAACCGCAATGCGATATTTCAAGGCGGGGTCAGGCCACATTGGTACTGCCTACCGATTTTGAAACGCGAAGTGCACCGTCAAGCTTTGGTGGATGCTGCGACGAGCGATAGCCCTCGTTTTTTTCTCGGCACGGATAGCGCACCTCACGCCAAACATCTCAAAGAGAATGCTTGTGGTTGCGCGGGGTGTTATACGGCGCTGCATGGGATGCAACTGTATGCCACTGCCTTCGATAGGGCTGGCAGACTAGATCGCCTTGAGGCATTTGCAAGCCACCGTGGGCCTGATTTTTATGGCTTGCCCAGAAATACGGACACCATGACATTGACTCGCCAGTCTTACAACATCCCGAGCGAAATCGCCTACGGTGCGGATCACTTGGTACCGCTCGCAGCGGGTGAGTCGTTGCCCTGGAGCATTGCCTAAACAGGGGGTTGTGTTACCCCTTCTTTGCCTCGAGTGCTTCCCAACGTGCGAAGCGGTTTGCCATATTCTCTTCAAGCTTTTTCAGCTTCGTCTCAATGGCTGTGCGCTCGGAGGCGCGCTCAGTATAAAAGTCAGCGCTACTCAGTTCAGCCACGAGTTTCTCTTGCTCTAGCTCTAGGGCAGCGATTTCGGCAGGCAATTGTTCAAGCTCTTTGATTTCCCAGGGAGCGAGCTTGGCCGCTCTGCTTTTGACGGTGCCGCTTTCAAGCGCAGCGGCATCTTTGAGTTGACTCGTTTTAGACGTGCTTGAGGGTGCGCTACGCTGACGCTCCCAGTCTGCAAAGCCCCCAACGTAATCACGCCAAACACCATCGTCTTCATTCACGATTGTTTGCGTGACAACGTTATCGAGAAAACTACGATCATGGCTGACGAGCAGGACAGTACCCGGGTAGTCTTGTAAAAGCTCTTCAAGCAACTCAAGGGTTTCGATATCCAGATCATTGGTTGGCTCGTCAAGCACGAGAATATTGGCCGGCCGGGCAAATAGTCTCGCTAACAGTAGTCTGGCTCTTTCACCACCCGACAGGCTGCTAACGGGAGACTTTGCGCGTGCTGGCGCAAACAAGAAGTCGCTCAAATAGCTCATGACGTGTTTGCGTTCACCACCGATCTCTATCCATTCGCTTCCCGGGTTAATGACATCCATCAACGTCGCCGACTCATCTAACTGAGCACGCATCTGATCAAAATACGCAACGCTCAAGTTGGTTCCCCGTTTGATGGTGCCAGCATCTGCTTCAAGTGTCCCGAGAATCAGCTTTAGCAAGGTGGATTTACCGGCGCCGTTGGGCCCGATGAAACCAATTCGGTCACCTCTCAGGATGGTGGTCGAGTAGTGGTCGACAATGCGTTTATCGCCGAAGCTTTTGCAGACATTCTCAAGCTCTGCGACCAGTTTGCCTGAACGTTGACCCGCATCGAGTGCGAGTTGCACATTGCCTTGCCGGTCTCGTCTTTGTTCGTGCTCGCGACGCAACTGCTGCAAGCGCCTGACTCGACCTTCATTGCGTGTTCGTCGAGCTTCTACCCCTTTACGTATCCAAACCTCTTCTTGCGCAAGCAGTTTGTCAAACCGCGCGTTCTCGAGGCGTTGCGCTTCAAGCCACTGTGCTTTGTGAACCTGCCAATCCGAGAAGTTTCCTGGAAAACTCAATAGCTGTCCGCGATCGAGTTCGACAATGCGCGTTGACACTGCATCTAGGAATCGTCTGTCGTGAGTAATGATGATGGCACTGCCTGCCCACTGCTTCAAGGTGGACTCGAGCCAATTGATGCCGTCCAGATCGAGATGATTGGTCGGCTCATCCAGGAGCAGCAAAGATGGCTGATCAGCAATTGCACGAATCAACGCAACACGCTTGCGCATGCCGCCAGAAAGCGCTGAAATACGGGCTTCAGGGGGTAAGCCCATTTTATCGATCAGTGCCTTGACCCTAGACGCACGTTGCCAGTCTTCATCATCGAGATCGGGTTCACCGAAAACCGTTTCTTCAATCGTCAGAGACTCGTCCAGCGTGGGCTCTTGCTCAACGGTCGCGACTTTGACATGACCTGCTATGTTCACGGTGCCATCGTCTGGCGCAGTTTGTCCGTCGAGAATGCGTAGCAGAGATGATTTACCAGCGCCATTGCGACCGATCAGCCCGATGCGCTCTGCCGACTGTACGGCAAAATCTGCCCCGTCCAGCAAAGGGTGGTGTCCAAAGGCAAGATGCACCTTGTTGAGAGTAATGAGAACTTGGGTGGCCATGAATCGATTCGAAAATTTGAAACCCAACGGATTCGTCAGGCAAGACCCGTATTGTCGCAGGTTGTTGGCATTATCCGTAGCGGCCTTACAATAGCAACGCAAAGCAGATTGGGCAATCGCGGTGCCTTGTGCATCGAGGAAGGTCCGGACTCCACAGGACAGGATAACGGTTAATGGCCGTCCAGTGATGGTTGTGCCTGGCGCAACACGAACTGAGGAATAGGGCCACAGAGACGAGTCTGCAGTGGGGGTGTGCGTCAAGCGCACTCCATCACGGCCTAGCCGTGATGCGACATCGCGCAAGCGGTGTGAGCACTGCAGGGTGAAACGCGGCAACCTCTATCCGGAGCAACATCAAATAGGCATGCGGGTGATCTCGGTCACGAAGGGCGGTTCGTTCAAGCATGCGGGTAGATGGCTAGAGCGTGCCAGCAATGACACGCCCAGAGGAATGATTGCCGACCAGTGAAAGCTGGTTTACAAAATCCGGCCTATAGATCTGCTTTGCAACTCCTCTCCCAATGCTTCACAGGGTTTTCCCTAGGTTGCAGCAAATCCACCGTACAAACCACTTTTAAATCATTCTTCAACACATTGATTTATTGGCTTATTTTTCTATAGCAATTCTAAAAAATACGCCTAAGTCCTTGCTGCCATTGAATTTTTCACAATATTTACCTTGACCGACATTTTTTGATCGCTTAAAGTGGTGAAAAGTGTAGTTTTGTGCAAAATTGTGGGGAAAATAAGTGTTTCAAGGTAGCAGCGCACTGACGTTAGATGGCAAGGGGAGGATTAATATTCCGACTCGGCACCGCGACGTCTTGGTTGAACAGGCCGCTGGCTGCCTGACCTTGACGCGCCATCCTGACGGCTGCTTATTGATGTATCCCCGGCCCGAATGGGAAATAAAGCGTCAGCAGATCGCTGGCTTTCCGATGCAGGCTCGTGGCTTACAGCGTTTGCTTCTTGGCAGTGCACAGGACGTAGATATCGATAGTTCAGGTCGAATTTTGATTGCGCCTGAATTGCGTCAAGCCGCTGGGCTCTCGCGCGACGTGATGTTGCTGGGGATGGCCAGTCACTTCGAATTATGGGATGCGAGTGCGCTTGCGCAGCGAGAAGCTGCTGACTTGTCGCAAGGTATGGGCGACGTTCTTAACCAATTTTCGTTTTAAGTCGTGACAGACTTTGTTCATCGGCCAGTTCTGCTTGAGCCGACAGTAAATGCGTTGGTTTTAGAACGTTACGGCAAGCAAGCCAAGCAAGCGACGAGCAACGAGCTGGTCGCTGCAGCAATGGACGGTGTGTTTGTCGATGGTACGTTTGGGCGCGGCGGTCACAGTCGTTTGTTATTGAGTAAGTTGGGTTCGCAAGCTCGGCTAATTGTTTTTGACAAAGACCCTGAGGCAATTCACGTTGCTCAGTCGTTGGCGTTAGTCGATGAGCGAGTGACAGTCGTGCATGAAGGTTTTAGTTCGATGGTCGAGTCACTTGGCGACTTGGGCATCGATGCGGTAGATGGTGTGATGTTGGATATCGGTGTTTCATCGCCACAGATTGATGACGCACAACGTGGTTTCTCTTTCATGCGGGATGGCCCGCTTGATATGAGGATGGACACCTCGCGCGGCGATACGGTTGCGCAGTGGCTAGAGCAAGCAAGTATAGACAACATGCGGGAGGTCATCGGTCATTATGGCGAAGAACGGTTTGCTTTTCAGATTGCAAAGGCGATTGCTGCTCGCCGCGCAACAAGGCCATTTCACACAACGCTCGACCTCGCCGAGCTCGTGTCAAACACCGTCCGCACGCGCGAAAAGGGCCAGCATCCAGCGACAAGGACGTTTCAAGCTTTACGGATTTACATCAATCGGGAGCTCGAGGAGCTCGAGAGCGCCATCCAGGCAGCTGTAACTTTATTAAAAACAGGCGGGCGTATGGCCGTGATCAGCTTCCACTCTTTGGAAGATCGCGTTGTCAAGCAGTTCATCTCGGCGGCCTCGCGTCCAGAATCAGCCTACGCTCGTCTGCCTTTGCGCGAAAGTGAAATGCCGCAGCCTGTCTTGAACGCGTTGGCCCGCGTGTTGCCAGATGATCAAGAAATTGCTGCCAATCCAAGATCTCGATCGGCTGTTTTAAGAGTCGCAGAGCGAACCGCCACCCCTTTACCCGCCGAGGGTGTTGGCGCCTTTGTAAAAACGGCTGCGCCAGCGACTAAACGTGCCAAAAAGGGAGGCCACTGATGGGGCGCCTGAATCTGGTGGTGGCTATCTTGCTGATGCTTTCGGCGATCTCGCTGGTCAGCTCCCGTTATCAGGCACGTCAACTGTTTGTTGAGCTCGAGCAGGTCAGAACGACGGCGCGTGCGCTTGAGGTCGATTGGCGTCAGCTGCAGCTTGAGCGTGCAGAACTGGCTCGCAACGCTCGGATCGATCGTATCGCCCGAGATCAATTACAGATGATGTCTATCGTTCCAGACCGAACGATTTATCTGAGCCAATCTCCCGCGAGCACGGCAGCTAAACCGGGAGGCGATAAGAAATGAAGCGTCTACCCTTCTTCAATAGCCCCGTGCTGCAAGTCAGTTTCCCCTTGTGGCGTGCCAAACTCGTCCAGATCTTACTGTTTCTCGCGTTCTTAGCGCTGGTTGCACGGGCCCTTTACTTGCAAGTGGTGACCACTGACTTCCTCATTCAAAAGGGAGACGAACGTTACACACGAACACGGTCGTTGCCCGCTTCACGTGGCAAAATCTTTGATCGCAATGGCGTCGTCCTCGCCGCCAGTATGCCGGCCAAGGCAATCTGGGCCGTGCCAGAAAACGTCAACGATGCACCACGAGCCAAACTCAATGCACTGGCTGAATTGCTTTCTATGAAGCCAGCCGAATTGGATAAGCGACTTCAGAACGAAGATAAAAGCTTCGTTTACTTGAAGCGTCAAGCGCCGCTTGACCTTGCGCAGAAGATCGCTGAGCTCAAAATTCCCGGCGTTAATCAAGATGATGAAACAAGACGCTATTACCCAGAAGGTGAGGTAATGGCCAATGTCGTTGGTTTTAATAATCTTGAAGATCAGGGACAAGAGGGGGTTGAATACGCATTCAATCAACAGCTCAAGGGGCGCCCTGGTAGTCGTCGCGTCATTGCCGATCGACTGGGGCGAGTGATCGAGGATGTCCGCGCGGTCAATTTACCTGTCGATGGACACGATGTGAAACTGACCATTGACACGCGCATTCAATATCAAGTCTATCGGGCGCTGCAGGAGGCGATGACGGTCAATAATGCGAAGGGCGCTGCGGCGGTGGTGGTTGACGTTAAAACGGGCGAGATTCTTGCCTTAGGTAACATGCCCACCTACGATCCCAATTTGCGTGATAGTTTTCATGGAGGCAACCTTCGTAATCAAGCCCTGACAGACACGTTTGAACCAGGTTCGATTATGAAGCCCTTCACCGTTGCGCTCGCGCTTGATCTCAAGCGTATTGACATGAACACGCAGTTCAATACGGGCAATGGCAAGTTCCAGTACCAAGGTGCAACCATCACAGATGTCAGCAGAAATGGGGTGCTAACCCCCGCTGGGGTCTTGCTCAAATCCAGCAACATCGGCATGACGATGATTTCGGAGAGGCTCGAGGCTAAAGAAATGTGGAGTCGGTTTACGGAGCTTGGCTTCGGTCAGGCGCCCCAAACGGGTTTTCCTGGGGCGGCTGCCGGTCGACTTAGGCCTTGGGAGCGCTGGCGCCTCATCGAAAAAGCCACCATGTCCTACGGCTACGGCTTGTCGGTCTCGTTGCTACAAATGGCGAGAGCCTATACCGCCTTCGCCAGGCAAGGTGACATGATTGGATTGACGCTGCTCAAGCGTGAGCAACTGCCAGAAACTCATCAGGTTTATCCACCTGAAATTGTGGAAAAAATTCGCATCATGCTGGAGGCCGCTGCTGGCCCAGATGGGGCCAAGGCGGCACAAGTACAAGGCTACCGCGTTGCCGGTAAGAGCGGTACCGCTCGTAAAATTGTCAACGGTCAATACAGCACCAGTCGATATCGTGGGTCGTTTGTCGGCTTGGCACCGGTTTCAAACCCCCGAATCATCGTGGCAGTGACCATCGACGAACCTCAGGCGGGTGTTTATTACGGGGGCAAAATCGCCGCACCGGTCTTCGCCAATATTGTCGGCGGGACATTACGTATCATGGGTGTTCAGCCAGACGCCCCTTTCGATTCATCGGTCGCTGCAGTCACCGCGGGGGCGCTCAGATGAAAAACATGGGTCTGATCGACACGTCGATGGGTGCTGACGCCGTGATTGAATGCCTGCGAAGCCACCTGTCTGAGGCAGCGCATTTGCACGCCGACTCGCGTGAGGTCATGGACGGAGATGTATTCGTTGCGGTGACGGGCGTCAAAGGCGACGGCCGTCAATATGTCGAACATGCCATTAGCCGTGGCGCGGCGGCCGTTGTCGTCGAAGTGACGGATCCTGCTGATTTTGATCAACACGCTTTAACATTCAAGGCACAGGATGTTCTGTTTATTGGCGTGATTGGCCTGAGACACCTTGTCGCTGATCTGGCAGATCGGTGGTACGGACAACCGTCTGCACACCTAAATGTGATCGCCATTACAGGCACCAACGGTAAAACATCTTGTGTGCAGTGGTTGTCTGCGGCGCTAAAAAAATTGGGATTTACAGCAGGGACCATCGGCACACTAGGGGTCGGCTTCCCTGATGGCCACACAGAGGCAGGCCATCTGACAACACCCGATGTCATCACTGTGCATCGCTCGTTAGCCAAGTTGCGTGAAGCAGGGGCGACCCACGTGGCGCTCGAGGCTTCGTCGATTGGGATTCATCAGGGGCGATTGAGCGGGGTTCGGTTGTCGGTTGCTGGTTTCACCAACTTATCGCATGACCATTTGGATTACCACGGCAGTATGGCTGCTTACGAGCAGGCGAAACGAGCGCTCTTCGATTGGCCAGGGTTAACGCATGCGGTAATCAATATTGACGACGCTGTTGGGCGAAAATTTGCGCAATCTCTGCCGTTTAAGGCAATCTGCTATTCGATCCATGGATCGTTTGGTGCTGATATTCAAGCTGAATCATTGAGACTTGATGCAGCTGGTGTTGCCTTTGATCTTCGCCATGAACAAGAGACTGTCGCGGTGAACAGCCGGATATTGGGACAGCATAACGTCTCGAATCTGTTGTGTGTCGCTGGCATCTTGTCATCGCTCGGGTTTACTGCAAACCAGATGGCAAGCACCCTGAGCGAACTTGGGCCGGTTGACGGCCGGTTGCAACAAGTTCAAAGCATCCAGATGGGTGGAGCCCTGCCGGTCGTGGTCGTCGATTATGCCCATACGCCAGACGCCCTTGAGCGAGCACTGCTGAGTCTGAGGCCATTGGTTCAAAACCGGGGGGGCAAATTATGGTGTGTCTTCGGTTGTGGGGGCAACCGCGATACAGCCAAGCGGCCGGTGATGGGTGAAATTGCGAGCCGCTTGGCCGACAACGTTGTATTGACCAGTGATAATCCCCGTGATGAGCAGCCCGATCAGATTATTCAACAGATTGCTTTAGGGGTGCCTGTTTCAGATAGCGGCATGCACCTCGAAGTGTCTCGAGCTCAGGCGATTCTTACGTCAATATTCAAAGCTGCCGACAATGATGTTGTCTTGATTGCCGGTAAAGGCCATGAGTCCTACCAGGAGATTCTCGGGGTTCGTACCCCCTTTGATGATCGTCAATGGTGTCAAGCCGCATTGCTGTTGAAGCAATGTCCCGTCATTCAGACAGACTCGCGAAAACTGGCAAACGGTGAGGTATTTCTTGCGCTTAAAGGTGAAAACTTTGATGGACATGAGTACGTGTCCAGAGCGCAGCATGCTGGGGCCATCGCCGCGATTGTTGCCGAGCCAGTCGAAGGTGCTGACATCCCTCAGATCGTGCTGGGTGATACTCGCCTGGCTCTACTTGAACTAGGCAAGGCTTGGCGTGCGCAGTTCTCGATCCCGGTGATTGCGGTGACAGGCAGTAATGGCAAGACAACGACGAAAGAGATGATCGCAGGCATCCTGGCCGCTTGGCATGGCAGTGATCAACGACTGGCAACTCAAGGCAACCTGAACAATGACTTGGGCGTGCCGCTGACGTTGTTACGCTTGCGCGCCGCTCATCGCGCCGCCGTCATTGAGCTTGGCATGAATCACCCAGGTGAGATCGCCGTCATTGCTGATGCAACACAACCCACGGTCGCGCTGGTGAACAATGCGCAGCGGGAACATCAAGAGTTCATGACGACCGTCGATGCTGTTGCCCTAGAGAATGGACAGGTGTTCAAATCACTGTCTGAGAGCGGTGTTGCCGTTTTTCCTGCGGGCGATGAATATTCAGATCTCTGGCGTTCACTCGCAGAAGCCAAAAAACTATTTTGTTTTGACCTCGTCGTCCACTCGTCAGTCTATCCCTCCGGCATTGAGACGGACGCTTTCGGCTCTACGTTCTACTTGCACACGCCGATGGGCGAGCGCACGGTTTCTTTGCCGATTCCCGGGCTGCATAACGTTTGCAACGCGCTCGCCGCAGCCGCCTGTTGTCTTGCGGCTGGTGCACCACTCGACGCGGTGTCGCAGGGGTTGTCAGGATTCTCGCCAGTGAAAGGCAGAATGCAAGCACACCGTTTGCCCGCTGACGCTATCTTGATCGATGACACCTATAACGCGAATCCGGATTCGGTTCGTGCAGCCATCGAGGTACTTGCCGCCATGCAACCCCCAACCATGCTGGTGTTGGGGGATATGGGTGAAGTCGGTAACCACGGGCCTGCGATGCATCGCGAGGTCGGAGAGTACGCAAGACAACAAGGCATCAACCATTTGGTCACCTTGGGCGTGGCAACAAGAGATAGTGCTGAGGCATTTGGCAGCGCTGCGGTGATTTGCCACTCAACCGACGAAGCGATTGACGCAATCCGACGTGTCAACCCCTTGAGTGTGTTGGTCAAAGGATCGCGTTTCATGCGAATGGAAAGAATCGTGTCGCACTACCTCGAGCTATCGAACGGTGTGCATCGTGAAGAGGTAAAACATGCTGTTTAAGTTTTTCGGATGGTTGGCGGATAATCAGCTTCGAGGCTTCTCGGTGTTTGAATACATCACGCTGAGGGCGGTAATGGCTTGCGCGACCTCTCTGATGATCGGGTTGATCGCTGGCCCCTTTGTGATTCGCCGACTCGCGGCCATGAAAATAGGGCAAGCCGTCAGAAGCTACGGGCCAGAATCCCATCTGATTAAAACAGGGACGCCCACCATGGGGGGCGCGCTGATTTTGATCGCAATAGGTGTCAGTACGTTATTGTGGGCGGATCTGACCAATCGTTTTGTCTGGGCTGTCTTGTTAGTGACCTTCGGCTACGGCTGGATTGGCTGGGTAGACGATTACAAAAAGGTCGTTGATCGAGACCCAGAGGGTATGTCCGCTCGACACAAATTTCTCTGGCAAGCAGTCATTGGTCTGATCGCCGCGGTGTATCTTACCTTCGCAATTTCAGCCCCGACGACTGCGAACTTGTGGGCGCTAATCTCTGACTGGGTGTCAAGTGGTTTTACGTTGACCTTGCCAACCCGCGCCGATTTGATCGTTCCGTTCTTTAAATCGGTGAGTTATCCACTCGGGACGTTAGGCTTTATCACCTTGACGTGGTGTGTCATCGTTGGCACAAGTAATGCCGTCAATCTGACCGATGGTTTGGACGGATTAGCCATCATGCCAACCGTGATGGTGGGCTCTGCACTCGGTGTTTTCGCCTACGTGGTTGGTCGCGTCGACTACTCTAAATATTTGCTGTTTCCGTATGTGCCCGGCGCTGGCGAATTGATGATTTTGTGCGCCGCACTGGCAGGCGCAGGGCTCGCATTTTTATGGTTTAACGCCTATCCCGCGCAAGTGTTTATGGGCGACGTTGGTGCGCTTGCTTTGGGCGGCATGCTCGCGACCATCGCTGTCATCGTGCGCCAAGAGATTGTGTTGTTCATCATGGGCGGCGTCTTTGTCGCTGAAACACTTTCGGTCATGTTGCAAGTCACCTGGTTCAAATACACCAAGAAAAAATATGGGCAGGGCCGCAGAATTCTTCGAATGGCCCCGTTGCATCATCATTTTGAAGCGGGCGGATGGAAGGAAACCCAAGTCGTCGTGAGGTTCTGGATCGTCAGCATGATGCTGGTGTTGGTTGGCTTATCCTCATTGAAAATACGCTAAAGATGATGAATCCAGCAACTGCCACCACACAAGCGCATCTCCTGATCGTGGGATTGGGTGAGACGGGCGTGGCTGCCGCAAGGTGGGGCGTAAGCCAGGGCTGGACGATTCGAGTAGCTGACACGCGTGAAGCACCCGGCGGGTTGACCCACTTGCAGGCAAGTTGCCAGAGCGCAAACATTGAGTATCACCTTGGGTGCGACACCTTCGATCAATCGTTGTTGATCGGAATTACACAGCTCGTGATTAGCCCTGGTTTGGCGCCTCATGAGTCGCCAGTGGCTGAGTTGCTCGCCTCTGCGCGTGCAACGAATATCCCTATCGTTGGTGAGATAGAACTGTTTTCGCAAGCGCTGCTGATGTTGCAACAACGTGATGACTATCAACCAAAAGTGCTCGGCATTACGGGTACCAATGGCAAACCACGGTGACCGCGCT
>NZ_CBAZRM010000026.1:0-14639 GCF_964834465.1 Jezberella sp. | reverse complement strand
TTGACCGGCACTAACATCACGTTGACTGGTACTGCGGTCACCGCGACCGGTCAGGTCAGCAACGGTTATGGCATATATGATTGGATAGGCCCCACTTACGGCACAGTCATGACGGCTACCGGTAACTTATCGTTGACAGGGACGGTCAGTGGTACCAGTAACGGCGGCGGTATCGGTTACACAACAACTAATTGGCAAGACGTTCAAAATACCTACACCGCTGGTGGTACCTTGACTATCAATGGTATCAATGCGGCCTCTGTCAGTAACACGATCGCCGCTCTAACTTTTGCTGGTGTTCAGGCGAGCGCCACCGGCTTGGTGACCGTTAAGGCAACGACCAATAACGCTGCTACCGTCGCGATTAACTTGTCCTCTGCCAGTTACACCGCAGGCACGGGTTACCAAGGGGCACCAACATCCTTCGTCTCAACCGGCAACAATGTCATTATTCAAACCAATCAAGGCGAGATTTACCTTAACGATCAAAATAACAACTCACCGACCGGAGGTGTCAACCCAACCAGAAATATCTCGGGTACCTATGTCTTTATTGACAATACGGGCGGTACGATCACCAGCAATGTACTCACCAGTGGTAGTGGTACAGCAACAAGCACGACACCTGGCATTCAAATCAGTGATTCTCGCTCAATTACCGCCAGTGCGACCACTGGCAATGGTATTCAAATAGACGGTGTCACGACCGGTGCTAGCCCTGGCGTCTATCTCACGAGCACTTCTTCTTTTACAGCCACTAACATTTCGATTGTCGGTTCGAGCGCTTCGAACGCGGGTGTTTATTTCGGTGGGGCTGCAACGATTGCTGATGGTGCCGGTATCCTGACTGTCACTGGTTCTTCGACGAGTGCCTCGGGCGTTCAGATAGCGACTGCTCCGAGCATTACTGCTGGGACTGCCAACGTTACTGGAACGTCGGCCAGTGCACAGGGAGTCTTGATTAGCGGCTCTATATCGTTGGCGGTGAGCGGTACGGCGACGTTTACAGGTAACGGTGGTACGACTACATCTGGCCAAGCAGATCTGTTCATTGGGCCGAGTGTGACTGTGACCAATACATCGTCTACCGGGGGGCTTTCTTTATCAGGTACACAAACAAGCAGTGGCGGTGCGGCTTATGTCATGTACGTCGGGGGGACGCTGACCTCGGGTACGGGTGGGGTTACCCTCAGCGCAACCGGTAACTCATCCACGGGTCCCGCAGAAACGATTCGAGGCAATATTTCAACGACTGGCGCAGTCAACGTAACAGGTACGCAGAGCAGCAATGCTCAAGGTATTTATTTAGGCGCTCAGTCGATTTCGGGTTCAAGCGTCACGTTCAACGGCACTGGCGCAAGCTCAGGAATTTTTATGCAGACGGGCTCCTCGATCGCCTCGACCGCCGGTGCTGTCTCATTAACAGGAACCGGTGTGACCGGCACGTCGGCGGGTATTTCGACGCAGTCCGGAACAGTCACCATTACCGCCGTTGGGGGTGATGTCAGTTTGAACGGCACGGCAACCAACGCCAGTGCGACGAATGCTGGTGTCTCACTTGCTTCTGGTACAACTGTCACGGGTAGTTCTGGCAAGAACGTTAATGTCACCGGTGGTCTTGTTGGCAGTGGCAATATCGCCAACAATGGTGCAACGGTTATTTTCAACGACAGCAACGCCATCTCGCCCAATTACTCTGGGGTGATCTCAGGCACTGGTGCCTTAAAAAATACCACGGGCCTCCAAACCTTATCCGGCACAGATACGTATAGCGGTTTGACCACGGTCACGGCGGGTACCCTGCAACTCGGTTACGCCAACGGCACCACTGGCACGATCGCCAACACAAGTGGTGTCACGATGGCGGGCGGCACACTGGCGTTTGACTTGAGTACTTCCGCGACGCTTGCGGCCGTGATTACGGGGACCACGGGCACTCTATCTCAGATTGGCAGCGGCACAACCATTCTGACAGGTGCTAATACATACAGCGGTGCTACATCCATCAGTGCAGGCACCTTGCAGATTGGGGCTAGCAGCACGACGGGCACGACTGGTTCACTCGGTACCAGTGCCGTGACGCTGTCCAACGGGGGCATCCTCAGCTATCAATTGGCCGCGAATACCACGATTAATAACGCGGTGAGTGGTGCGGGTAATGTCGTCGCCAACATCACGGGCACCTTGGCGATCGGATCAAGCTCGATTGCGTTGACAGGGACTACCTCGGTGACGCCCGCGATCACTTTGACCTCAACCGGTGCGATCACGCTGACCGGTGGGCTTAGCATTGCGAATGCCTCAACGACCAACACCAGTATTACCTTGACGACAACAACCGCTGGTTCTGGTATCACGCTGGCAGCCGTCACGGGCACGAATACAGGTACGGGTATCGTTAATGTGACCGCTGAATCGAATGGTGGCACGATCACTGCCGGGTCATCGATCAGTGCTTACAACGTCTCACTCGACAACACCAACGGCACGATCAACACAACAACAGGCGCGATTACGCAAGGGTCGGCTAGCTCAACCGGTACGGGTATCACAGTCAATGCAACCTTGACCGCAACCAACAATCTGAACATGGCCGGCGTATCGTCTGCAAGCTACGGTATTGTCCAGGCAGCCAACATTTCAGGCGCCAATATCACGGGTTACGGTAAGTCTGCCTCGACATCGGGCTCGTCTTACGGGTATGAAGTCAATAGTGCCAACATCACCACCACTGGCACGAGTGGTACCAGCACCTTGACTGGTGTCATGGCCTCTACTGCGGCAGGAGGCACTGGCGCGTTCTTTGTGACAGCCACAGGCACCGATGCGTTTACCGCGGCGAGCGGCACGACCTTAACGATCGTGGGGCAGGCAACCGCCACCGGTGCTGATAATTTTGCCAACAGCCGTGGGGTTAGGTTCGATACTGGCTCAACGATCAACACGTTCGGTACAGTCGTCGTTCAAGGCACCAGTGGCACAGATGATGGTGTGTTGTTGTTTGGTACGCTGAATGTTAAGACGGGATCCCTCACGGCGACAGGGACGATGTCGGCCAGTGGTGGTGGTGGGCAAGAAGGTCTGGCCAACCTCGGCACGATTAACCTCAGCAACAGTACAACGTTGAGTCTGACGGGGATCGCTCTCGGCAATAGTGGGGCGACCTCTTCTGAGAGTGGCTTGTTGATTTCGGGTGCTATTGGGCAGGCGGTCGGGGCGACCACTGCGGGCAACATCACGCTAGTGGGATATTCCAGTTCGTTCAGCAATTCGAATGGCATTGTCACCAGTGCGGCGATTGCGACCGGTACCGGCAACATCACCATGACAGGTCAAGCGATTTACGGATCCACTGGTAATGGGATCAGATTAGGGGGCAATGTCACCAGTACGTCAGGCAACATCACCTTGCAGGCGTTGGACGGTAACGTGACCCAGAACTCGGGCACGATATCCGGTGCAAATATCACCATTGATAACACCGGTGCAGGGAAAACAAGCTTGATTGCGGACACCACAGCTTCACCGAACTTGTCTGTCGGTACGTCGTTTGGCGGCAGCATCAATTCGACAACAGGCGCGATCACAGCAGGCACGGCGGTATCGCAAACGAATGGGGTTGTTTTAAACGGCACCGCCCTTACCGCAACGGGTAACGTCAATATCCAGGCAAGTTCAAAAGGCTTGAATGCAGTCACGGGCAGTGTTGCGATCTCTGGTAGCAGCTTGACGGTTGTAGGTAGCGCCACGACCGCAACCACGATCGTGAGCTTGACGGGTAATTTAACGATTAATGCGGGCGGGGGCAACTTATCGATCACCGCGACTGACACGAGTGCTGGCAGCAATACGGGCATCACATCAACCGGTACGATCACAGATAACGCCAGTGGCAGCAGTATCTCGTTTGTGTCGAATAACTCCATCAGTCAGACGGGGGCAATCACACTGGCCGCGAACGTCAGTGCTGCCGCTAGCCTCGTGACCTACAACACGACGTCAGGCACGAGCGCGTCAACCATAACGACTGGCGCACTGACCACCACCGCCGGTAGCACCAAAGCAATAAACTATTCGGTGCTGAGTGACGGATCGGGGATTAGCGTCGGCGCAGTGTCAGTACCGGGCTACATTACGCTTGACAACACCTACGGTTGTACAGGCACCAGTTGCACGCCGACGACTGGTTACCTGACTAACGGCACAGTCACCACGTCTAATACAACAACCACGGGCAGTGGCGTGACAGTAACGAGCCTGAGCGCTGGGGGCACGATTACCCTGAACGGTGTGACTGCTTATGCCAACGCCTCAGTTTTTGGAGGAGGCATTTATTTTAGCGGTGGCACTGTCTCTGCCGGTCAAAATAGCCTGAGCGGGGCTGGTGCAATAAACGGCAATGGCTATTCACTGACATCCGGGGGCCTGAGCGGTGCCGTAGAGTTTGCCGGGGCCACGACGGTCAACGCAGGCACTGCCAGTATTGCAGGCGCTGGAATCAACTTTCTAAGTTATACCCCAACAACGAATACCTCGTTTTGGGGGAACAACAGCATTACGGTCGGATTTAATGCTTATGGGAGCAACATCAATATTGGCACGGCCGCGAATCCCACCTACGGCGGTTACGGGATCGCATTTTTGGGTTCAGCGACGCTGACGGCAACAGCAATATCTGGCGCGGGTGGCAATGTATCGTTGTATGGCACAGGAACCCTTGCGGGTGGAAACGGGGTCTACCTGCCAGGTTCAATTAATGCTGCAAAATCTGTCACCATCGTTGGTATAGCGACGACGGGCGCCGCGGTCAATCAATCCGGTAGCATCGTCGCTGGCACTGGCGTCAGCGTGACAGGAACCAGTACGACGGCGACCACCATCGTGACGCTAAACGCGTCAACGATCACCAATGCCGCAGGAAACATCAGCGTCACAGCCAACGATACGTCGGGCGGGGGCAACACAGGTATTTCGTCGAGTGGCGCGATCGCACAAAATGCCAATGGTGGTGGCATTTCATTTGTGTCAAATAACTCGATCAGTCAAAGCGGCGCAATCACTGTGGCCGCGAATACGAGTGGCACTGCAAGTCTGATCACTTACAACGTGACATCAGGCACGGTGGCGTCGGCAATTTCAACAGGTGCGTTGACTATCACCGCTGGCAGCACCAGCGCCATCAATTATTCAGTGCTCTCTGCGGGCTCATCGTTGACAGCAAATAATGGCTTATCGGTGCCTGGTTACATCACGATTGACAACACTTATGGTTGCACAGGTACGAGCTGCACACCTGTGAGCGGTTATCTGAATTCAAGTACCGTCACCAATACGAACACCACAACATCGACCACGATTGGTGGCGTCAACGTGACAAACCTCACGGCAGGTGCAAGCATCACCTTGAACGGTGTGTTCGCAGGTAGTGGCAATACGCTAGCGGGCGTTCAATTAAACGGAGGTACGATTTCGGCGGGTCAAAACACACTGAGCGGTGCCGGGGCGGTTTCGATTAATGCCTACAGTTTATATGCACTATCCACTGCGGCTTTGGCAGTTGATGGTGCAACAACCATTAATTCAGGAACAGCCAGTATCGTGGGCGGCGGCGTTACTCTGCTCGCCTATACCCCATCAGGCGATAGTTCCTTCTACCCATATGGCGGTGTTGTAACCATCAATGCTTATGGTAGTAATGTTAGCGTTGGTACGGCAGCGAATCCGATTTACGGCGCCGCTGGCGTCGTCAGTGCACTAGGCAATATCACCGCAACAACGGTTGCAAGCGCTGGCGGAAACGTCTCCATTTACGGCACAGCCTCGTCGACGTATCAGGCAATTTCCAATACCGGGTCAATCACCGCAGGTGGCGCAGTGACGATCGTGGGCGTTGGTACCACGGGCGCTAGTTCGGGCTTTATCGTCTCGCAAACCGGCAATATCAGTGCCGGTAATGGGATATCCATCACGGCCACGGGCACCACCGCCGCGACGATTCTGACGCTTGGCTCAGCAACCCTGACCAACGCATCAGGCGCAATTACTATCACGGCAAATGACACGGCCGGTGGCAGTAACACGGCGATTACTTCTTCAGGTGCGATCACCCAAAACGCCAGTGGCGGCAACATTTCCTTTATCTCGAATAACTCCATTAACCAGACGGGTGCCCTGACCGTTGCCGCCAACACCAGCAGCGCTGCGAGCCTAGTCACCTACAACACGACAACTGGTACCACGGCATCAACGATTACAGCGGGTGCATTGACGGTCAGTGCTGGCAGCACCAAGCCGGTCAACTATTCGAATCTCACCGCAGGCGCAACCATTACCACAGGGGTGACCTCGGTTTCGGGCTACCTCACCTTGGACAACACTTACGGTTGTACTGGCACCAGCTGTACGCCCGTGTCTGGCTATCTGACGAATAGCACTATCACGACGTCCAACACCACCACAGCGGCGACTGGTGCGATTAACGTAAATAGCTTGACGGCGGGGGGCAACATCACCCTGAACGCAGCCTACGCGGGCACAACGCTGATTGGGGCGTTGAATCTGAACGGTGGCACAATCTCTGCCGGGCAAAACACCTTAAGCGGTGCCGGATCAGTCAACCTGACCGCCTACAACATCGTGTCGGGTGGCGTGGGTTATGGCGCGATTCTGCTGTACGGCTCATCGTCTACCTTGAATTCTGGTACCGCATCGATAGCAGGCGGTGGGATCAATCTGTATGGCTACACCAATAATGCCGGTGGTGCTGGTATTGAAGGGACATCTGGGTATTTGTTGGCGATGAATGCCTATGGCAGCAACATCGCTATCGGTACTGCTGCTAACCCAATGTATGGTGGTGGTGGGGTTATCTCGCTTGGGGCCCTCACGGCAACCAACATAGCTGGGTCTGGTGGCAACGTGTCCATCTATGGCACTGCGTGGGGTGTGTATCAGGCAATCAGTAATCCCGGGCTAATTAACGCAGCAGGTGCCGTGACAGTCGTTGGTGTGGGTAACGCTGCGACAGGTTATACGCTATTGAGTCAAACAGGTAATATTTCCGCAGGTACAGGCATATCTATCACGGCGACCGGTACGACTGCGGCAAATATTCTTTCGTTGGGTTCAGGGGCGCTGACCAACACGAGCGGCAACATCACCATAACTGCTAACGATACGGCTGGTGGCAGTAATGCGGGCATTCTCTCGAGCGGCGCCATTACGCAAAATGCCAATGGTGGCAACATCTCGTTTATTTCTAACAACGTTATTTCTCAAACGGGTGCGATTACGGTCGCTGCGAATACCAGCGGCACGGCGAGCTTGATCACCTATAACACCACCACAGGTACGAGTGCGTCAAACATTACGTCCGGTGCGTTGACCGTGAATTCGGGAAGCACTTCGGCAGTCAACTATTCAGCGTTAACGCCGGGGGCCGCCATGACCGCTGGGGCCATCTCAGCACCGGGCTATATCACCTTGGATAACACCTACGGTTGTACGGGCACCAGTTGTACCCCTGTCAGCGGATACTTGACGAACGGTACGGTAACGACTTCTAACACGGTGGCTAGCGGCACCTATGGGGTGTCTGTTTCAAGCCTGACGGCAGGCGGCAACATTACGTTAAAGGCGGTTTACGCAGGGGGGTCGGCCTCTAACGCGTCAGCGATTTATTTGGCAGGTGGCACGATTTCAGCGGGCCAAAATACACTCAACGGTGCTGGGGCCGTCGCCATCAATGGTTTCTCCTTAACGAGCAATGGTCCGGATGATCCCGTCGGCATTTTTGGTGCAACGACCATTAACGCTGGGACGTCGACGATTGCTGGCGGCGGCATTACCTTCCTCGCTTACACTCCAAGCGCAAATGGGGCGCTTTGGAACTACAGCGGTTCAGCAACCCTTAACGCTTACGGCAGCGACGTCAATATCGGTACTGCTGCTAACCCGATATACGGTGGCGCGGGCATCTACAACCCGTTTAGTACGATCACGGCGACCAAAATCTCTGGCGTAGGCGGTAATGTCTCGATGTACGGGACCGCCACTCTAGCCGCAACCTATGGCGGTGTCTACAACACGGGTGCCATCAACGCAGCCGGTGCCATCACCCTCGTCGGGATAGCCAATGGCGCCTCTGCAGTCATTCAATCTGGCAACCTCACAGCCGGCAACGGTGTCACCATTACGGGTACGAGTACCACGGCTGCGACCGTGGTGAATTTAGGTAGTGCCACCATTACCAACGCGGTTGGAAATATTTCGATCACGGCCAACGATACTGCAGGGGGGGGTAACACTGGCATTCTCTCGAGCGGCGCCATCACGCAAAATGCCAACGGTGGCAGTATCTCGTTCGTATCGAACAATATGATTAATCAAACCGGTGCCATCACGGTCGCCGCGAATACCAGTGGTACGGCTTCTAACATTACCTATAAGACCACAAGCGGCACCTCTGCCTCGACCATCATGACCGGTGCGATTACGGTCACTAGTGGATCGACCAGTGCAGTGAATTTCTCAGCGACAGCAGCGGGTGCTCAGATTGACCCCGCGGTGAACGTGCCCGGTTCTATCACCATGGACAACACCTATGGTTGCACCGGCACGAGTTGCACCCCTGTCAGTGGCTTTATCACCTCGGCTAATGCCAGTACTTATGCAACGACCGGTGAAGGGATTGTTGCAGGCGGCAATTTGACTGCTGGCACGACGATCACCCTGACAGGTATATCCAGTGGCAACAACGGTGTTGACCTGACGGGTTCTGCACTGTCGGCTGGCACGGGAATTACAATTTCTGGTACATCGACGATTGTAAGCAACGTGTACGACGGTGTTCAGGGCGTCTATGTTGGTGCAATCACCACGAGCAGTGGCGATATCAATATCACGGGTACCGCTGGCAGAATTGGTATCAATTTGCAAGGCGCTGTTTCTATTCAAGCGACGACTGGCAACATCAATTTAACAGGGACGTCAAACTACGCGACTGGCACGTTCGGCGGCATTTATCTAGAGGGTACCGCTACTGCTACCAATATGGTGATTAACGCCAAAGGCAACGTAGCGATCACAGCGTATTCACCTTTGACAAGTGCTAGTGGTGGCGGTGCAAGCCTTTTCTTACAGTACATGGCGCTGCTGTCAGGCGGCAACACGACCTTATCAGCCTACGGTTCTGCCTCGGGTGGCTACGGGGTTGATTTGGCAGCTGTTTCAACCTACGCTGGCGGTACGTTGACTATTCAAGGGGCGACCACCGTCAGCGGTATTGCTTCAGGTGTCACGGGTTCTGCGGTGACCTCTAACGGTAACGCTATTTACCTCTCGACACCAACCGCTTACACAGTCACCGGATTGAATGCCGGTACCTATACCGGTTTGAATGCTGCCGGTAACATCTGGATTGCGGGTAGTTCGGCCAACCAAACCGGGGTTTACACGGCTGATTCGATCACGTCGACCAGTGGATCGATTTCTATTATCGGTGTGTCGACCGGCACCAGTGGTTCGGGTATACAGTTTGCTGGTACTGCTAACTTGATTGCTGCCAACGCAACGAACGGCAGTATCACGGTCAGCGGTTCTGCCAGTGGCGCAACGGATTGGGGTGTTTACGTGGCTGGCAACAGCACCGCAGCGCCCCAAGTCTTTAATGCTGGTACGACGCTGAGCATCGCTGGCTATACAAGCTCTGCCTCTGGGTTGTCAGCCATTTTCACCAGCGCTGGCGCACTTTGGGTCTCTGGCGGCAACATGACAATCGCTGGTACGAGCTTGAATCCCGCCTACCTCAACCCGAACTATTATGCAGGCGTCTACCTCAATGCGCTATCGATCAAGTCAGGCGGCACGCTGACCATTGAGGGCGCGAGTACCTCAACCGTCAACGCGCAAAATGGTGGGTTGAGTTCGACCACGATTGCCAGTGTCGCAGCACCTGCCGCCAACACTGCAGCCTACAGTACCTATAACGCGGTGGTCATTCAGACCCCTGAAACCTATACGATCACGGCTGGTAATAGTTACGGGCTTGCCGCTGGTACCTACGCGAACATTCTCGCTGCAGGCAACATCTCGATCGCTGGCGGTACCTCAACAACCGTTGGTAATTACGGCATTTACGACTCACTGTCCATGACTTCGACCAATGGCAGTATTACCTTGGTCGGTGTCAATACCAGTGGTGGCCAGGCAGTCAGGCTAATCCTTGGCGCCAACTTTATTGCCACCAACGCCACCAACGGTAGTATCACGATTGAAGGCACGAACTTCGGTAATGGTGGGTACGGTGTCTATCTCGACGGTAACTCAACATCCACGCCGCAAGTGCTCAACGCTGGCAACACACTCACTATCGCAGGCTATATGGGCGGCAGTTCTGGCATTAGCGGCGTGGCCACGGGTACTGGTGGCCAAATTTGGTACGCTGGGTCGAACATGGTCATTGCCGGCACGACACTTGGGGCTACCAATGGGGCGATTTATGTGCAAGATGTCGCTATTAATGCAGGCGGCACATTGACCTTCGAAGGTGCGACCACCAGTACCGTTAACGGAATCGCTAACGTTGCAACGCCCGTTGCCAGCACAGCGGCTGCAGGCACAGCGACCGCCGGGGTCGCTTTATTAGCCCCGATTAGTTACACCATCAGTGCAGGTAATACCTATGGTTTGAGCGCCGCCACCTACACCAATGTGGTTGCCGCTGGCAACATCTGGGCGGCTGGACAAGGCGCGGGTTATGGCTTCTATGACAGCGGCGTTAACCTCACATCGACGGGCGGCAGTATCACCGTCATTGGTTTGAGCAGTGGTGCTTACCAAGGGGTCCGACTCATTGGCACAGCCAGTCTGATCGCAACCAACGCCACCAATGGCTCGATCACCATCAGTGGGGTTGCGACCGGTGCGGCTGGTTATGGGGTGTATGTCGATGGCAACTCGGCCACTGTTCCACAAGTGTTTAACGCAGGCACAACGTTGAGCGTGGCGGGATATGAGAGTTCAGCCACCGGCAATGCGGCCGTGTATGCAGGGGCCGGCTCGCTATGGGTGTCGGGCGGCAATATGACCGTCTCGGGCACCTCACTTGGTACGGCAAACGCGAATACCTATGCGGGTATCTATCTTGCTACCACCGCCATGCAATCGGGCGGGACGTTATCGATTCAAGGCGCCACCACGGGCACTCTCAGCGGGATTGCCAATGCAGCACTACCAAACGCGGGTGCTGCGGCATCGAGTTTGTATACCGGTGTTACCTTGGCAACGCCCGCCAGCTTCACCTTGACCAGTGGCAACGCGTACGGTCTGGCGGCTGGTACTTACGCCAACATCTCAGCCAGCGGCAACATTTGGGTTGCTGGGGTGGCAGGGACATCCAGCGGCGCTTATGGCTTGTACGACGGGGTGTCACTGACCTCAACGGCTGGCGGCATCACCCTGATCGGGGTTAACTCGGCAGGGTCTGCGGCGCTTTACCTCGCTGCTGCGGCCAACCTCGTGGCGACCAACACGACCAATGGTGTGATTACGTTGCAGGGAACAGATACCGGCACAACCGGTTATGGTGTTTACCTTGCGGGCAACACCAGCGGCGCACCTGAAGTCCTGAGTGCTGGCAACACCCTGAACTTGATTGGCTATGCAGCGTCCACAGCCTCTAATGGGGTGGATGTCGCAGGCTACGTTTTCTTGAACTCGCTGGGCAATATGGTCATTGCGGGTAATGGCGGCTCGAACAGCGCCACCAATGGCGCCATTTATTTGGCCAGTCCATCGCTGTACGCAGCGGGGACGCTGACGATGGAAGCTGCGACGACCACCACCCTGACGAATGCCAACGGCAGTGCTGCGGGCAACACAATTGCCAGCGTGGCGACAGTCTTGGCATCCGCTGCTTCAAGCGCGGGTTACGGCGTAGAGCTTGGCACCGCAGTGGGCTATACCTTCTCTGCCGGTAACACCTATGGCGTCACAGCGGCCACCTATTCAGGCGTCAAGGCCGCAGGCAACATTACGCTGACGGGTACCTCGACGGCCTCCTATGGCGTTTACTCAGGCGCGCCGATTACGTCTACCGGAGGAAGTGTCACCATGACTGGGACGACGACCTCGGGTGCCTATTCGGTAGATTTGCTGAGCGCCAGCACCGTAACTGCCGGCGCAGGTGTCACCATCTACGGTCTGGGCGGCACGGCTGGTAACGTCTTAACCGCTGGGTTGATCACCAACACGGGGACGACGTCGGGCATTCTGATCGACGCCACCGGTAATGCAAGCATTGGCGCCGTGACCAACTCGGGCAGTGCGGGTATCCGCATCGCCGGGGGCTATCTGATCGCCGCGGGGACAACAACGGGCGGCACGGTGACGGCACTGGGTACCGTGACGACGTCTGGGGCAGGCACGACGGCAGGGGTAGGGCTGTCCATGGCGGCGCCCAGTACCAACCCCGGCACTAGCGGCACCCTTGAGTACCAGATTGGGGTAACCACCGCCCTTGCTTCAATCGCGACCAATGTGACTTACGGACAAGCAGGCGGCACCTTCACCAACGCCTCGGGCTACACCAGCGGCAACTTTGTCGATTACCGTCAGACATTTAGCTACACCTTGAACGATACGTTGACAGCCAGTTATTCAGCGGTTTACGGCACGGCGTACAACGCCTCAAGTGCGACCGCCTGGCTGGCAGCCAACTCGACGGTGACCGCCACAGGCACGACAACGTTTGGGGTTACTGGCGCCTACATGCAAAGCGTATTGCGTTTTAACAGCACGATCGGTGCCTCCAGTCTGAACGCCAACAATGTGCAAGCGGCCACGGTCTTGACCGCCAGCAGCTTAACGTCAACTGATGGCGCGACTATCGTTTTATCCGGCGCTAAAACCTACACGATCACCGCTGCCCCCTTGACAATCACCGCGTCCAATCAATCGACCACCTATGGCACCAGCCTTGCCTTGGGGACGAGCGCCTTCACTACCAGTGGCTTAGTCACCGCTTACGGTGACACTATCAGTTCAGTGACACTGAAGCAAAATAGTGTCACGACAGTACCCAATACCACCAACGCAGGCACGTATTCGGGGGCCGTGAACGGCATCGTGGCGAGCGCAGCGGTGGCTGGGTCGGGCACACTGCTGAGCAATTACAGCATCACCTACGCGACAGGCACGTTGACGGTGAATCAGGCAACAGTATCCATCAGTGCCGCTAAAACCTATGACAACACCACCAGCCTGACCTCTGGCCAAGTCACCATTAGTGGCGTGAACGGTCAGACCTTGAGCTACACCGGCACAGCGGTCGCGAGCAGCGCCAACGTGAGCGCCAATGGCGCGAACTTTGTGTCTGGCATTACGCTTGCGAACGGCACTGGCAGTCTGGCCAGCAATTACGTCTTGCCAAACCTGACAGCCTATTCAAGCAATAACAGCGTCACGATCAGTGCCTATGCTGGGCAGGTGACGCTGACCGGCACCAGCCTGAGTACGACCTACAACGGCTTGACACAGTCGGTCGCCGGCTTCACGGCAACGGGTTTGCTGGGTACAGATGCAAGCAATGCATCGAGCGTCATGTCGGGTTACAGCGCCAGCGGCGCCAGCAGTACCAATGCCGGGACATTCACCAATACCGTCTCAGGCAGCAACACCAACACGAACTACAGCAACGTCGTCAAAGCTAACGGGACCTTGACGATTGCACAAGCAACCGCCACGATCAGTGCCGCTAAAACCTACGACAGCACCAACAGCCTGAACTCAAGCCAAGTGACGATTACCGGGGTGACGGTCGGGGGCTATACACAGATTCTGACCTACACGGGCACCGCAACCGCGAACAATGTGAACGTGAGCGGCAATGCAAGCAATTATGTAACGAGCATCACCGCCCTGGCCAACGGCGGGTCGGGTAATACCGCTGGCCTGGCAAGCAACTATGTCTTGCCTAGCCTGACTGCACATTCTGCCAATAACAGTGTCACTATCAGCGCCTACTCTGGGCAGGTGACGCTCACCGCGAACAGTTTAAGCACCATTTATAGTGGCTCGGCTCAAACGGTGACAGGCTTTAGCGCCGTCGGGATGTTGGGTACGGATGGCAGTAACTTGTCGACCACAGCAGCTGGCTATACCGCGAGTGTGAGTGGCACCAATGCAGGCACCTACACCAATACCGTGACAGGTAGCAACACCAACACCAATTACAGTAACGTCGTGTTGGCTACGGGTGCTCTGACGATTGGTCAGGCAACCGCAACCATCACCGCAGTGAAAACCTATGACACGACAACAAGTTTGACATCCGCACAGGTCACCATCACGGGTGTGACGGTGGGTGCCTATACCCAGGTGTTGACCTACACCGGTACCGCGCTCGCCAATAGCGCCAACGTGAGTGCTAACGGCGCTAACTATGTATCGGGTATCACTGCCTTGGCGAATGGCGGCTCAGGCAACACAGCTGGTGCGGCAAGCAACTACCTACTGCCCAGCCTGACTGCTTACTCGAGTAAGAATAGCGTCACCATCAACGCCTACACGGGTCTGGTGACCTTGACCGGTGCTAGCCTGACAACGATCTATAACGGTTCAGCCCAATCCGTGAGTGGCTT
>NZ_CBAZRM010000025.1:0-16511 GCF_964834465.1 Jezberella sp. | reverse complement strand
CTTCTTTGCTTGACGTCTTTATAGACCTTGGCACAGCGGATATGCTGGCCACAGCGAACGATATAGACCGTCGCTTCTTTGCCGCTCATGAGCTGAGACAAGACCTCGTCGATCAGGCCTTCTTCTAGCAGCGGCGCCAGGCGTTTGGGGACTTTCAATGCAAACTCAACCAGATACCGGCTTTGTTACCAAGCCACAGCGGTTACCGATCACCGTGGCTTCAATATGGCGCTCTTCACAGAACTCCATGTAGGCTTGATAAGCGCCATCGTAGGTCGTGTTGTTGAGCACATCGTCAATCACAATCGATCCACCGTCGACCAGCACGTCATAGAGCATTGGCAAGGTCTTTTTAATCGGAAGATAAAGATCCACGTCCAGAAACGCCAATTTCACTGGGCCTAACGTGGTGTAATCAAAGGTTGAGCAATCCGATTTAATGGCACGCACAAAGGGGAAGCTCGCAAAGTGTTTTTTCCAAACCTCAAAATCGTTGTACTCAAAACCTCTTAGATCGAGCAAGTTTTTGCCACGCGACTGAACCTCATAGTCAAGATCCGCCTTCGTAAACGATTCGAAGGTATCAATGGCGTAATAGGGTGTGGTTTCGGCCAGCTTTTGATTCTTGATGTGTTCAGCCAAAAATCGCGACGTCATCCCTCGCGCAACCCCAATTTCTACCACGCAACCCTCCACGTCTTTGACCCGTTCGAACTGGTTAATCAACGTTGCCAGCTGAATGGGCTCAATGCAGTAGGGATAAGTGGGTGCGCCCAATCCGAGATGTCTAAAAGCAATGGACTTAAGGGTTTCTTTGACTGGCTTTAACAGGGAGTTCATGGATTATCGTCAGGGTAAATGTTTAATTGAGTGGGATTGTAAGAGCCGATGAATCGCATGGCGAGGCACAGAGGCAATGTCATGTCCAATAAACGATAAGATAAGCTGCATACCAAGCAAAATTGGCATTGCAGCGATCATCACCGTGCCAGCCGAGGCGGGTACAAGTGTTTGAGATGACAAAAACCAGCCATGCAAACCGAAAAGCACGCCGAACAGCATCATCGGTACGCCAAAGAGCAGTTCAATCGAACCGATGGACATATCACGTAAAAAATAGTTGTAGCCAATTCTTTTAAAGAAGTTACGCAAGTGTTTGACGAAAAACTCGCCCGCAATATCCGAGACTTTCAAGTTACTGATTTCAGACTCGTAACGCGCATCCATCGGGATATCCATCACCATCGCACGTAGTGTGTTCAGGCGAAACAACATATCTGTCTCAAAAAAATATCGGTTGCTAATCTTTGAAAACGGCAGACGACGACAGACATTGGCATGCACTGCCGTGTAACCATTCGTGGGATCGAAAATAGTCCAATACCCTGACGACAACTTGTTCAACAAGGACAGCGCCGCATTGCCAAAAATTCTAATTTTCGGCATGCTTTTCAAGCTGGCTAAATCATAAAAGCGGTTGCCTTTGGTGTAATCCGCAAGGCCAGACACAATCGGCTGAATAAAGTACTGGATCAGTGACGCATCCATTTGCCCATCACCGTCAATCTTGACAATGATGTCTGCGCCATCATCGAGTGCCGCCTGGTAGCCCGTCATGACGGCGCCCCCAACGCCTTTATTATGGTCGTGAAACAGTACCTTTATCCGCGAGTCGTTGGCACGGTCGAGCACCGTCTGTCCTGACCGCTCGGGGCAGGCATCATCAATCACATAGATCAGGGCGACCATCGCCGGGATAGATTGACAGACCTGCAGGATGTGCTTGGCCACCCGAAAACACGGGATCACGACAGCGATACAGGGGTTTTGTGCGGTGTCGTACATGTTGCCCTAAAAAATACTGCGCCTGACTAATATTGGCGTTGTGCTCGCCGATGAGCGCGCTCAAGCGCTATTAGCCACTTTGTTCAAGCGGTTATGATACAAGTTTAACGACTTTCGTATTTACCGCATGACTGATCACTGTATTTGCTGCGACACTGCCATGGTGGTTGGCTTGCGCGACTGGCACAAGGTGTGTCGGGCCTGCCATTACGAAAGCGCGTCGCTCACCCCAACCATCAACGGTGCGCACCATTCGACCGAACTGAACGAAGCCGCGCGTTCGACGGGGCTCATGCAGGTTCGGCAACTGAACTTTCGTGCCTTGACCAAGCAAATCCTTAAGTACGTGCCGGCAGGATCCACCCTATTGGATGTTGGTTGCGCACATGGTTGGTTTTTAGATATCGCACGCGATCAATTCACCGTAGAGGGGATTGAGCCAGACCGGGCGGTTTACGAGCAAACGGCAAAGCGGGGGTTGCCGCTACGGTACGGGTATTTCCCCGAGGCGCTTGAGGCAAGCGACACTTATGATGTGATCACGTTTAACGATGTGATTGAACATATCCCAGCCATTGGCGCAGCTCTCCAAGCAGTGCGAAGCCACCTGAATCCGAACGGGATTTTATTAGTCAACGTCCCCGATCGAGACGGGGTGTTCTATCGCATCGCAACTTTCTTATGCCGCCTCGGCATCACATCGTTTTTCGATAGACTATGGCAAACGGGGCTACCGTCGCCACACGTTCATTACTTCAATCGCAAAACCCTGACGACGTTGTTGGCTAGATCAGGTTTCAAGGTTCACACATACGGGCGTTTAGAGACCATCGTCTTACATGGTTTGTACAAGCGCATCGCCTATGTGGGTAACAATCATGCGGTGATCAACGGCTTGTTGTATCTGGCGGTTGCTGCAGCCATCCCTGTCCTTAAATTGCTGCCCAGCGATATCCTTTACGTCATCGCAACGCCAGACAAGTGACCAAGTGTTGAAAGGCGCACAATAGCGATCTACCGCCCTTAATCCATCACCCGAGTCAACAGAAGTTCATCGTTCTGCCGGTTGATCTGATACAACCCACGCGCACCACCAATAGCGGCTGGATCAAAAATTGCGCTATTGTTGTCCCAAAATTGATCGTCACCCCGATATAAGGCGAGATAATCGAACCCATTGAGCAGGCCACTCAGTGCTTGCTGGCAAGTCCAGACGTCACCTTCAAAATATTTTTCACCTAAACTCCAGCACCAAGACATCGAGATCGTGTTCGGCAGCATGGCGTAATAGAACATGACGCGCTCAAGACCATTTGACTGTTGAGCAATGAAATAAATCTTGTCGTTTGGCTTGACGTGTTGTTTGACTTGGTCAGCGAAACCTTCGATCTGTTGTCGTAAGGCGTTGTCAGGCCCAACGGATTTGATCCCACCCAGCTCTGTCAGGAGTTGGCCGCTACTGAGCCCAGTCAGGGTAACCAGGCAGCACGAGGCAATCACTGCTTTTAGGTTGAACGAACGGTCATCATGATCGTCGAACAGCTTGACCAACACGAAACTGGCCCAGGCAAGCAAATAGGTCGACAAATAACGTTCGAACGACGCCAGTCGAACGCCTTCATACTCAGTAAAGATGACCAAGTAGCTCAGCAACAGCGCCGCCGCATAGCCCAAAAACCCAACAAACAACGCGGCCATCGTGACACCGCACAGCAAACGTTGAGGCGAACGGGCTTGGTAAACCACAAACAGACTGAGCAGCGCAAGTGCCCCGGCAACCATCAAGATGGTGGGATGCCAGTGCGTCAGGGGAACAGAAAGGCTGACATAGTCACTTGCCGTCACCCGATGGATAAACTCACCGACCGTGGTCAGCAGTCTTCGTTGATGCGACTCATCTTGCCAGTCTTTCAATGCTGGTATTGCAAGCGCTCTCGTGGCCCCGATGCTTTTGACGTACCAAGCCCAAGATTGCATGACCACGATCATGCCCGCCATCATCGAGACGATGCTGAGCCAGTTTTCTCGTAAGCCACTGAAGCGCGTGCGAGCCCGGACGCCAAAAAACCGTCGTTGCCCAGCGTTGGCCATCGAGAGGTTTACCGCATAGACAAAGATCGCGATCAGCGCCAGAAGAATACCGATCTCTTTTAACAACAGCAAGACGCAAACTGACAAGAGCAGAGCAAACCACACCGCGACAGTGCGATCTGACTTCACGGCAAAACTTAACGCCGCAGCAAAGCACATCCCCAACAGCGCGTCTGAGTAAAGGCTTGAAAACGAATAACCAAAGACGTAAATCAGGGTCGTGATCGACAAAAACAGCACAATCTTGATGGGGGTTGCGGCGCGAGCTAGGCCAGTCATGCAAAGCACCCCTGACAGCAGCCAAATATCTTGAGCAAACAGTGCCGTTTTTTCAGACCATCCGCAGAACTGCAGCACGTAATATTGAAACAGCTGCTGAATGGGTGGGTAAGACTTGAGAAAAATCGGTGAATTTTCTTTAAATAACGAGTCTGTCGTGTAAATCAACTTGGTGCTGGCTGCCCAGAACGAGAATTCATCCCAAAGCAAAAACCTGAAGTCGCGATCAATCGCCCAATAAAACCAGACTATCAGCAACACCACGGCGAGTGCCAGGCTGGTGGGCCGCGCAAAATCAAAAAACCGGTGCCTTGAGCCCGCGACCCCAAAAGCTAGTAAGGCTAAGCCTAGGCTGGTGGCAAGCCAGTATCCCCAGACGAGCAGATCGAAAATACCGAACAAATACAACAAAATGGCAACAAAACAGCAGTAAACAAAGGGGGCGGCGCCAAAGCCAAGCCTAAGCTTTTCAGCAAAAAATTTGAGATAACCCAAGCATGACAGGATTAGCAGCGCAACTTTGACATAGCTCATTTATTTTTCTTCGCCTTACTTCCTGATCTACCGGCTCTAGGGACAGTTTCTACGCGTGCCCGTCGAGTGCCGAAAGATAAACTTGCATCGCTTTCGCGCATAATCTCACTTTTCGTTATTTTGACATTAGATGCGCTGAAAATACGTAAATTGTATGTACTTTATACACATCTAGGCAGCCATATTCTCCACCTTCATCCAAACACGCTTGGCAGGACGAAACCAAAGGCTCACCCCGTAAACTGTTCAGCCCTCGCCGACACCGTTACAATCCAAGCAATTCGCACCAGTTTGAGGTATTTCGCGTGAGCGCACAGCAACCCTACCTAGATAAAACCATTCTGATCACCGGCGGTGCTGGTGCCATCGGAAGCAACCTCGCGCGAGCGTTGGCAGAGGCGGGGGCAGCCAAGGTCATTATTCTCGACGACCTTTCTGCGTCGTACGAATGGAGCATCCCTAATCTGCCAAACGTCCTGTTTGTGCACGGGAGCATTACCAACGATATTGATTTAAAACGTGTTTTTCACGAAAAACCCGAATATGTGTTTCATCTAGCGGCTTTCTTTGCCAATCAAAATTCAGTCGATTTCCCTGAAAAAGACCTGTTGGTGAGCCAATTAGGTACCGTCAAAATGCTCGAGTATTCGGTGCTGCAGGGCAACTTGAAGCGCTTTGTCTACGCCGGCTCAGGCTGCGCGATTTATGGCGCGCAGGCCCCGCTTCCGCTCAAAGAAGAGTTCGTCTCTATGCACTTGACGACCCCTTACCAAATTTCAAAGATGGCCGGCGAGCTTTACTGCAACTTTTATTGGCATCACTACAACCTGCCCATCGTTAAGACACGCTTTTTCAATTCTTATGGGCCAGGCGAAGTCCCCGGTCAGTATCGCAACGTCATCCCCAATTTCATCTATTGGGCCATGAAGGGTCAACCACTGCCCATTACAGGCGACGGTAAGATGACGCGTGACTTTACCTATGTGATGGACATCGTCGATGCGCTCATGCGCGCCGGTATCGAAGAAAGAGCCATTGGTGCCGAGATGAATATCGCCTCAGCCCGCGAAACAGAAATTGTGGAAATGGCTGAAACGATCAACCAACTGACCGGCAACACGGCCGGTTTGTTGTACACCGATCGTCGTAAGTGGGATACCAAATCACGCTTGCTCGCGAGCGTTGATCGCGCACGAGATCTCTTAGGATACAACCCACAGACCAGCTTTGAAGACGGCTTGCGCACCACCATTGACTGGTTCAAAGCGAATTGGGACAACATCTGCAGAGACGCTGAATTCCCGCCAGGGATGTCGTCAGCCGTCAAAAACTACGTGCTCCGCCAAGGAAACGATCGTTAATGAAGCAGGTCGTCCAGAGTTACAAGACGGGTGAGGTGGCGCTTCGTGATGTACCGGTGCCTCAATGCGGCAGCAAGAGAATTCTGGTGCGTCATCAAAACTCTCTGATCAGCCTTGGCACAGAGCGTTCGACAATCGAGCTCGGTCGCAAATCCTTGCTGGGCAAAGCCGCCGCGCGTCCAGATTTGGTGCGACGTGCCTGGGATAAAGCGAAAAAAGAAGGTCTGCTGAAAACCTGGCAAGAGGCGATGGGTCGTTTAGATACCCCCACCCCACTGGGCTATAGCGGTGCTGGCGTCGTTGAGCAATGCGGTCTGGCTGCCACCGAGTTTTCACCTGGCGATCGCGTTGCCTGTGTTGGCCAAGGCTTTGCCTCGCACGCAGACTTTGTGTCTATTCCCGTCAATCTGGCCTGCAGAATCCCAAACGGCGTTTCTTTTGAAGAAGCTGCTTTCGGCATGCTCGGCATCATTGCCCTGCATGGTATACGAAGCGCCAACCTGACCTTTGGGTCACGGGTCGTGGTGATGGGCCTGGGCCTATTAGGGCTACTCACGATTCAAATGCTGCGTGCCTATGGTTGCGAGGTCATTGCAATCGATCCGGCCTCAGACAAAACCGAGCTGGCGCGACGCCTTGGGTTTTCACACGTCACCACCGAGTCGGCTGAACTTGAGACGCTCTGCGATCATATAACGGGCGGTGCGGGGGCAGATGCCATCATCATTACCGCGTCGACCAAAGATCGCGGCCCCGTGGACCAAGCGGTACAGCTATCTCGTCCCAAAGGTCGTATCGTGGTGGTCGGCGTTGCCGACATTCACCCAGACCGTAACGAGCTGTGGCAAAAAGAGGTCGACATCGTCGTCTCGAAAGCGGCGGGCCCTGGTTCGGTTGATCCGGTGTATGAGATCGAAGGGGTAGACTTGCCCATTGGCGAAGTCCGTTGGACGCAGAAACGCAATCTGCAAGAGTTTCTGCGCCTCATCGCTGACAAAAAAGTCGATGTTCAGTCGCTCATTACCCATCGTTTCAATATCGATCAGGCGCAAAGCGTTTATACGCAATTTGTTGCCGGTCAGCTGGTGCAGCCTATCGGTGTGTTGCTAGCGTATCCGAATCAAACCGCCATCGAGCGACACCTGCCGATGGCTGCCGCAAGCGCCCGCAAAAAGAGTGCCGATAACCCCGTTTCAGTCGGCGTGATCGGTGCTGGCTTATTCGGTAAGGCCCTGCTCTTGCCCGCGTTGCAATCGCAAACCAAAGTTGCTTTGCATACGCTGGTGACAGGCTCTGGCGCAAGCGTTGAGCATAGCGCCAGAAAATTCGGCTTTACCAACCAAGCCACCGAATCATCAGCGGTTTGGCAAAACCCAGACATTGATGCCGTCGTCGGGATCACGCCCCATAGCAATCACGCCAAACTCGTCAGTCAAGCCATTGAACATGGCAAAGCGCTGTTTCTTGAGAAGCCCCTCTGCACCACTGCGGATGAGCTCAACCAATTACGGGCGCAAGCGGCGGCTGCGTCGACTCTACCCATTCTCTTTGTCGGCCACAATCGTCGCTACTCGCCACACACCATCCAGATGTTGAAGTGGTTGGCCTCCCGCCAATCGCCGTTAGTGCTGCAGATGCGAATCAACACGGGCTTTGTCCCCGCCTCACATTGGGTACACAGCGAAGATGAAGGCAGAAGCCGCGTGGTGGGCGAAATGTCGCACTTCATTGACTTGATCCAATGCCTGACGCGCGCAAGCATCATCAGAGTTGCCGCAGAGCGGATTTCAGGCGACAACAGCAGCGCCGTCAACAATGACAACATGGCCCTCAGCTTCAAACTCGATGATGGCTCAGTCGGCACGATGATTTATTCGGCCTCAGGTGATAAAGCGTACTCACGCGAGATGACTGAAATCTTCTTCGATGGCAAGACCATCGTGTCGAAAGATTTTCGAGTGAGCGAATTGCACAAAAACGGCAAGACCGAAACATTTAAGACCAGCGGCCAAGAAATGGGCTATGCACAAGAGTTGAACGCTTTTATTGACTGTGCCGCGGGCAAGACCGAGCCAGAGGTATCGACCGCCGCAATGTTTGGCACGATGGATGCCATCTTCGCCATCGAACAAGCCTTGGCATCTGGTCAAACGGTTTCACTCGCCGACCTGAAGGTGTTGTCAGCGTGAATATTCTGCTGGTGACTGACTCCTACCCCCCCGAGATTCGCTCGGCGTCGCATTTGATGCTCGAATTGGCGCAAGAACTGTCCTATCGGGGACACAAGGTTACCGTCATCACCACTTGGCCTGAATACAACCTTGATCAAACCGTCGCGCTGCGTGCCTTTGATGAGTCAGAACTTGAGGGTGAAATTCGCGTCATTCGCGTCAAAACCTTACCGCATCACAACGTGAATTACGTCGTGCGGGGATTAGCGCAATTGATCATGCCTTGGCAATTTCTGCGCAAGCTCAGACAATATCGCATCAAGCCCGACGCTGTTGTGGTCTATAGCCCCCCGTTACCCTTGGCCTTGGTAGGCAGCGCGCTCAGAAAAAAGGGTGCTCGATATCTGCTGAACGTGCAAGATTTGTTCCCGCAAAATGCCATCGATTTGGGTATTTTGCGCAGCCCGCTTCAAATCAAGTTATTCAAAGCGCTTGAGAAATACGCTTATCAAACCTCAGATGTGGTGACCGTGCACTCTGAAGGCAATAAAGCGGTACTCGAGCGCGAACACCCCAGTATCCGTCGTTACCTGAGGATCTTGCACAATTGGGTCGACATCGACCACCACACCACCCGCCATGCTGCACTCGACGATACCGAGGATGATTACAGATGCAAGTGGGGCATTACCCATCGCCATGTCGCCGTGTTTGCGGGGGTGATGGGGCCGTCGCAGTATCTTGATTTGATTTTAGATATTGCCGAGCAAATGCAAGATCAAACCGACTTGCTGTTTTTGTTGGTCGGGGATGGTAAAGAAAAGCAACGATTGCAAGCCTTGGCGCAAAGCAAAAACCTGAACAATGTCCGGTTTGAAGGCTTTGTGTCGCGCGAGGCTTATCCGAAGTTGCTGGATGCCTGTACGATTGGTTTGGTGTGCCTTAGCCCGCAAAACCAAACCCCTGTGGTGCCGGGCAAGATCCTAGGGCACATGGCTGCTGGGTTGCCAGTCGCAGCATTTCTTCAAGCTGCGAGCGATGGTCATCAGTTGATAATTGAGGCGCAGTGTGGGGTTTCGGCTGACTCAGCTCATCCTGAGGCTTGTGTCGCAGCGATGAAAGCTTTACTGGCGAACCAAGAAAACCTGCAAGCCTTGGGTCACGCTGGCAAAGCCTATGCGATTGCAAATTTCTCTAAACAGGTTTGTGTCAGCCAACTTGAAGAGATGTTGCTGACCCCAGCCGACGCATTCGACTAAAAAGACGACAAACGCTTATTTGCCAAGTACGTCACTCAGACAATGCACTGTCGTGGCGTTTGTATTGATCCAAACCAGCACTGCGCCCGTCTCGTTAATGCGCACAAAGCTGTCCAACTGATCAACGTCGTTAATCGCGTCACTGTTGGGGTTCTCAATCACAATCAAATCCGCGACTTGCCCCAGACGCGCCATTTGTTGGTGGTACTCAGGATTGGTTTGCCCGAGGTAGTAGAGTGTTCGGTTTGGTAACCAAAGCACCTTCTTGTTAAAGTCGAGCTCGAAGTTCCAGGGTTGATCAGCAAAGACGCGCGCCTCGCGCGAACACGTTTGCATGAAATTGTGGATGGGTGAGGTTCGTACGCTAACTGAACTGATTTCGATCCCATTGAATTTGCTAAACAAAAGCCATCCTCTGAAGGACGAATAGCTCGTACTCAGCATCAAAGCGATGATCGCCAGCCCAAGGCTTTTGAGGACAGGCTGGGCGAGTCGACGAACGCTAGCAATCAACAGCACCATCAGCACTGGGAACACTGGGGCAAGAATTCGGTTATCGAAGGGCACCTTATTATCGAAAAAGCTAATCGCCCCATACAACAATGACAGGTAGATGAGGACGTAACTTGACCCCACCATCAACGGGATCTGGTCGGGTGAACACAGCTCACTGGCGAAACCGGCACGGCCTTGTCTGAGCGACGGTTGCGCGCTGAGTTTGTTTAAGAGCACTGCGAATAGCAAGCAACCTAGCGGCAAACACAATAAAAGCGCACCGAGCCAAGGTGCCAGCGTTTTTAGCCAGTGGGTGCCATTGCCTGCACCAGCCGGCAGCAGCCAGTGACCGATGGTGCTCAAGGCATGCTGCAAGGTATCCAGCGGCAAGGCGCGAAAGACAATCTTCCTTGCCGTTGCCGCACTGTCACCGACACCACGATGCAAAGTCCAAGGCGCAAAAATCATCAGAGGGATCAGTAGCTGGACAACCGCGCGACGCAGTCTGACCCACATCTTCGCTTCAGTCGAAAAAGCAAATATCGCGGCCGCATTCAGCATCGGCATGGCCAAACCCGTGTAGCGCGTCAATAGCGCTAACGTGGCAAAAAGTATCAGCAGCGCTCGGTACCAAGCCTGGGAGGACCGCTGTTGCATCGACAAGAGCAGCAGTATGTCGCCAAGCATCAACGCCATGAAGAGTGGCTCAGTCCAAGCGTAGTAATGAATCAAGGCAAGAGGCGGTTGCAAGCAAATTAACGCCGCCATGACCACCGCCAACCACTCAGCTGACGGGATAAATCGCTTTAAGAGCGTCACAAGCAGTAAGTAATTGAGGCCGTATAACAGAGCATTCAGAACCCGAGCGCCCAACATCACATCCGCATGAAACACTGCCCCAAAGGCGGCAACAGCGGCTGGATAAAGCGGCGGCCATTGCGTGCTCAAATAGCTGAGCCCTTGCCCACTGAGCATCCCGCTTGCCCCTTTCAGATAAGAGGCGGAATCTGGGCTGACCCCTAAGCCGTGCGGTGTCGTGTACAACACCACTGCCGCAGCCACAACGATAACGAGAAACGAAAAGATCGCGCGCATCGGGGATATCCGCTCAACGTCAACCAACGATTAGATTCTCATTTTGTTAAAAACGAAGTTGGGTAAGTGGCGAATGATCATCATGATCAAGGCCCACTTACCAGGGACATACGCCAGCGGCTTACCGGCATCGATCGCCGCCACGATGCCTTCTGCGACCGTCTCAACAGACGCCATTTTCATCCCTTGCGCTTTCAAATGAGCAGTCATGGGGGTATCGGTTGGACCGGGCTTTACCAACACAACGCGAACGGCCGTACCTGCAAAACGATGCTGCAAACCCTGCGCATAGCGCGTGACCAGCCCTTTGGCTGCCCCATAGACATAATTCGACTGACGCCCTCGATCGCCCGCCACTGATCCCATCACAGCGATCGTGCCTTTACCCGCCTTTTCCATGTGCTGAGCAAACGCCTCAGCGTATAGCACTGGTGAAAGCGCATTAATTTGCAGTTCTGCACCGTTAAACGCCAAATCGCGCTGGCTTCTCTCTTGATCACCCAGTGAGCCGTGCGCGATCAACGCAATATCCGTCGACGAGGTCGCTTCGATGCGATCGATCACCGATTGAATCTGGGTTGGATTCAAAAATTCAACGACTTGAACGGTCGTCGACACCTGTTGATTGCGCGCCCTGAGGTCAGTCGCAAGACGTTCGAGCCGCTCGATGTCTCGTCCCAGCAAGACAAACTCGATTGCTTGACCTGTCATGGCCCAAAGCCGCGCACAGTGGGTGGCAATGGCAGAGGTCGCGCCCACAATCACTATTTTCTTTTGCATGACGATTTCTTTACCTTAATCAATGAGCCGCTTGGACATCGCTGAGCGAATACCAGGATCCCGATATTTTAAAAACTCACCCAATCTGGGATAACCCGCCTCAAATAAATCCCTCGGCATCCTCGCGTCTTTAGCCAGATATATTCGCCCACGCGCCTCACGCACAATACTGTCTAACCGGTCAAACAGCGCCAGTGTTTGTTTGCCTCGGTTCGGAAAATCAAGGGCGAGCGTGACCCCAGGCTGGGGGAAACTCAACATCCCCAAGGGCTGGCGCTGACCGAACGTTTTCAATACGCTTAAAAATGAACCTTGCCCAGAACGACCAATTTCTTTGAGCATCGCCGCGGTCGCGTCTTGACCAACCTCGCGGGGCACAACACTCTGATACTGATAAAAGCCCTTGGGCCCATAGAGTTTGTTCCAGTCGTGCAGATGATCGAGCGGATAGAAAAAAGGTTGGTAATGGGTGAGCGACCGGCCTGTCTTGCGACTGTTATGCCAAAAATACAAATGGTTGAACGGTTTTAGCGACCATTGATTAATCAACGAAACTGGGGGCACAAACGGGACATTTTTGCCCTTGCTCTTGGGTGAAGGTGAGGCGGCGGTCACTCGCTCATCCATCGCGGTGAAGTTTGCCCGCATAAAAATACCGCGCCCCCCGCTGCCATCGAGGCAATCGATCCAAGAGACCGTGTTTTCCCAGTCAGCCTCAGACTCATCCGACAGGGCAAAAAACTGACTCAAGTCAAAATAAGGTTTGGATTCGGCTTCAAGCCAGGCGCTGGGGATTTGTCTTAACTGGATGGTGACTTGCACGATCAATCCGGTCAACCCTATCCCACCTACTGTGGCAGCAAACCAGTCAGGTTTTGATGTTGGCCCGCAATCGATGACTTCACCGGTAGTACGCAAAAGTCGTATCTGTTCAACATGGTCACCAAAAGAGCCGAACGCATGGTGATTTTTACCGTGGACATCATTGGCCACTGCCCCGCCCACCGTGACCATTTGGGTACCGGGGGTCACGGGTAGCATCCAACCCATAGGCACCGTCAGCGCCATGATGTCTTTGAGCAAAACACCCGGTTCACAGACCAGTCGGCCCGTCTCAGGGTCGAATGCAATCAGGTGATCCAACCCTCGGGTGGCCCAGAGATGCCCGTCAGGATTCAGACACGCATCACCGTAACTGCGACCGTTACCATAGGCAACCCCAGGCAAAGCATTCGCTAATGTCGCCTGCAGCAGCGCGGGTCTGGGATCAACCAGATCGATCGTCTGCTGTGGTGCGTCACTAAGACGCCCCCAAGACGTGGCCGTCCTCACCACACCCCCCTTGGCAACCCGAATATTGAGCGACCTGGCGACGATCTCTCGGTCAGGTTTGCGCACGAGGCGAATAATGCGAAAATCTGGCTTAAATGAGATAGTTTCAATCAATCACCTCAAGGCTAAAATGCCCAAGCATGATAACTCAGTGGCTCGGTCTACAAGCACTGTCGGACTTGGATTACTCAAGTTAACGCGTCCAAAACAGTGGGTGAAAAACGGATTTGTTCTTGCACCGCTCATATTTACCGGGTCTTTTCTCGACCCTCAGGCAATTAGTCGGGCATTGATTGCCCTGATCCTTTTTTGTATTGGGTCATCGGCTGCTTACATTGTCAACGATCTGCAGGATATCGAACGCGATCGGCAACATCCGAAGAAGTCTCGCACGCGCCCGCTCGCGGCCGGGCATGTCACCCCGAGCCAAGCGCTGCTCTTGCTCGCGGTGCTATACAGCCTGCTCATCCTGGGCTGGTTTATCGAGCCTCGGGTCATCTATGTGATCGCGGGGTATCTAACCCTGAATTTGAGCTATTCATTTTTTCTCAAACACCAACCGGTGCTGGATATTTTTACGATTGCCATCGGCTTTGTCACAAGGGTATGGGCGGGGGCGATTGCCTTGAGCGTCCCGATCTCTGGCTGGATGTTTGTGACGACCTTATGTCTTGCTTTGTACCTCGCCGCCGTCAAGCGGGGGCAAGAACTGAATTTAAGCGGCACTGAGGGGCGAGAAGTACTAAAAAAATATACGAAGCCCTTGATAGACCGTTATGCTGAGATGTCTGCGACATGCGCACTGATTTTTTATAGTATGTTCGTCATGTCGAGCCGGCCCGAGTTAGTCGTCACCGTACCCGTCGTGCTGTTTGGTTTATTTCGTTATTGGTATGTGGTTGATGCGCTCGATGCCGGCGAATCACCGACAGATGCACTACTCGGAGACGCCCCGTTATTCGGCACGGTGATTGTCTGGGTTGGCATGTGTGTTTGGGCTTTATGGCCAGCTAAGTAAGGTTGCTATGCACTACGCTTATCTCTTTACCCCGTTCGTGACATGGGCGATTGCCGGGTCACTGAAATTCGCCGTTAATAGTGCGCGAGCGAAGAAACTTGCCTTTGGCCTGATTGGGTATGGCGGTATGCCCAGTAATCATTCTGCTATCGTTTGCAGCATGGCATCGCTGATCGCTTGCAAGCAAGGCTTTGAGGACCCAGCCTTAGGCGTTGCCGTTGCCCTAGCGTTTATTGTGATGCTGGATGCCAGCAGCTTGAGAAGGCAGATCGGCAAGCACGCCGTAGCGATCAACTCTCTTAACGCCCATTCAGTGGCATCAACACCAACACTCAGAGAGCGTATGGGTCACTCACCAACAGAGATCTTGGCGGGTGCGCTCTTGGGTATCGTGGTTGGGTGGTTGATCGGACGCTACTTGAATTAACGTGACCCAAAGTATTCAACCGTGACCTCAACCTTAGACAAACATCCGTCCACCACAACAACGGTGGCGATGAGCCATCGAACGCCTTTGTATCTGATCCTGTTGAGCACCTTGCTCAGTGGCGTGATTTTCTTTTCGTTTGGGCATGTCATCAATGCGTTCCCCAACGACGCACCGCCCACCGAGTGGTATTCATTTTTCTCCAGAACGCTCTTCGACGCGCACACAGAATATTCAGCCGAATCGGTTTTGCTACCTTTGGTGGCGAAGCTACTCGGGGCCAATGAAACGCCCAGAGTGTACGAGGGCTTCTGCGTCGCTTTGAATCTTTGCCTGCTTCCACTGATCACGCTTTACGCTTACACCTTGTGGCAATCGCCGTGGCGCTCAGTCGCGTTCATGGTGGTGTTTGCCGTGACGTTTAAATATCTGTGGGCCTACACACTGGGGTTTCCCGACCCCCTCACCATCGCTTTGTTATGTTTGGCTGGGCTGTCAGCGCTCATGCAGAAGCCTTTCGTCACCGCGATTTTCATTTTTTTTGCTGGCCTATCTCACTTCAGTTCAACGGTGCTTGCGTCAGGCTGTTTGATGGTCGCTGTCTTTTGTTCGACGACTGAAGCACCGTTATCTCAACGCCTGAGGTTCATCGCTTATTGTTTAGGTGCTCTCATCGCCTGCAAATTATTTTTACAGCTCTGGTACTTCTACTTCGATTACAAACTTGAAACCCGCGTGGATTGGGTGCTGGGCAAAGATCTCTCTTTCTTCAAAGCTCGTTACTTTTTAAGCCGTCGCACCTTTTGGCTCACCCCGGGGGTTTCTCTCTTGTTGCTCTACTGCATGCTGATAGCTTATTGGCTACTCAAGAAGCGCCTCTTACTTGCTTTAGCCGCACTCTTTTCGTTAGTGATCGGTTACACGGCTTTGTTTTTCACCATCGACGGGGCGAGGGTTTTTTATATCGTCATCCCAGCAGCTTATGTTTATTTTTTAAGTACTGTCATTTCGACAGCATTTAAAGCGAAGGGCAACAATAGAACCGCTGTCGTTGGTTAGGTATTTTTCAATCGTCTTTTTGCATAATCGACCAAGGGTGTTTCTACCCAACGATGAAACCCTGCACTAAACACGATGACGGAAGATACGGCCAACACTAATCCACCAAACCAAAGTACGTTATCACTGAAAATGCCGACCTGACGAATGAAGGTCATCAGCGCTTTGATAGGGATAGAGAGCAAGAAAAAATGAGTCAAATATACTGAGTAAGAGATCTTGCCCAGATATCTCAATTTTTTAGCACTTAATAATTGTTTCAATAAAACCGAGTTCTGAATACCGATCAGCATTGCACCGGTACCCAAGGCCGTGATGATGCTTTCATAACCGCTCAAGACTTGATCGAGATGATAAAAATCAAGCTTCAGGGTGTATAAAAATACGCCAATGATAAAAATCAAATAAGCCCACGTTGGTTTAAACGTTGGGCTGTGCGTAAAAACCATATAGCCCAGCACGAAGTGAAATATAAATTGAGCTGAACCAGATAAAAATCCGGTACCGAGCAACAGCAGCGCAAAACAAACACCGACCCGACGGCAGACAAACGTAACGATTGGCAGCAATGAAGAAAACACGACTTCAATGGACAACGTCCAACCCTGCGGCACCAGCGACGGGGATTGCCCGAAAGGCAGAAGAAAAAATCCAGCCCATTGCGAAGTATCTAGCGTTCGTCTAACGATGTAAATCGACGACGCTAAAAATAGCCAGAGAACGGCATAGGGTAGCCAAATACGGGCGATACGAAGCAATATGTAT
>NZ_CBAZRM010000024.1:0-20052 GCF_964834465.1 Jezberella sp. | reverse complement strand
GCCTCCCCCCACTGTCACGGTATCTGGTGGAGATGGGTTTGTCGACATTAGTAATGCCAACATTACATTTACTTCAGGCTCTGGGGGCACGATAACCGGTACGAACAATTCAGTCTACGGTAGTGATGGGCAAATAACTTTTGAGAGTGATGCAACAGCCACTGTTGTCGGCACTGGTCTTACGCTTAACCTTGGAACCAACGCAAACGTCACAATCACGAGTGACCCCAATGCGCCCACAGGGGCCACAGGCGGGAATACGCTATCTCTGGATTCAGGGTTAAGCTACTCACTCTCCAATAACACGACAATTAGCACCGGCGACAATGCGGGCGTTTATAGTCTCGTAACTAGCGCCGGCTCAAACTCTATTGGCTACACGGTTAGCACTGCGCCTTCTGGCGGCGCAGTCGTCGTGAGTGGGATTCAGTCGGTTAACGGTACGAATTTGAGCTCAGGTGCCACCTCCGCACTGACGGCAATGGGCATCGATCCGCAAAATGTGTCTATAGGTAGTCTTAATGCCATTGACGCAAACACTTTAAACGTCCTTGGTACTACCAGCCAAGTACAGACTAGCCTTGTGGTCGATCCCACCACGCAGAACGCAGTGGCGACAAGCTTTCAGAGTACGACCGATCGTAACCTTCAAACGATTACTGCAATTGACAGTACCGGTAAGGTTACAGGTTCTACCACTATTACGCAGACTGTTGATACGACTGAGGGCAGTCCAGCATTTGGCCAGTCGATTGCGAATACGTACAACGTAGAGCAAACAGGATCAGCTGGTGCAGCGGTTGTGCAGATAAGCGACATCGGAAATACTTATGTTGTTAGCGGCGCCGCTTTGAATTTGGCCGGTAACTCCTCAGCGGTAATTATTGGGGCCGACAATCAGATCTCCTTGGGACAAGGCGCGTCTGTAACGACCAGCAATTCAGATGGCGGAAATACAATCAATGTGCAAAGCGGTGCTGCGGTGCGTGTGAGTGGCGCTGATAATGTGATTAATCTAGGTGCCAACTCTACGGTGAATTTGGTGCCGGGAGTAAATTTGATTGATGGCAGCGTCGCATCTACAACGCTTAACTTGGCATCAGGTGAATCACTGGTCGTTCAAGGCAATACGACAATCAGTACGACTGGTACCGGTGTTTACAATTTAACCTCAGAGGTGGGTAGCCATTCAGTTAGTTACACGGCCACCACGTCAGCCAGTGGATCACCAGTACAGTTAAGCGCAATACAAGCGGTTGATGGGCTTTCACTCAACGCAGGTGCTTCAGCCGCTCTTGCAGCGATGGGTGTTCAGACCGGTTCGGTGCTAAACGGAGATGTGCAATTATCGGCTAGTAATGGTGCGGTAACAGTCACTAATGCGCAAGGGCAGGTGACAGCAAATATTGCTATCAACGCATCCACGGGTGCAGTAAAACAAACGGATTTTACATCGTCAACCGACTCCAATGTCCAGACGGTTACCAGTTATGATTCAACAGGTAAGGTCATTGGTGCGAGCACGATTACCCAGGCGCTTCAGACCGCGAGTGGTAGTTCTGGCGACATAGAGGCTGTGCCGAATACATATACGGTGGTCAATCAGGATAGCAGTGGTAAGGAAGTGGCGTCGGGGGTCCGAACGGTGGACCCTGTTGACGGAAGTTATGTTGACAACTTGACGACTGCGGACGGCACCAAACTCGTGATTAGTACAGACAGTTCTGGCGTCTCGACGGTGACGTCAAGTACACCTGGTCCGATTCCGGATGCGGCTACGTCCGGTTTTTCTTCGGCGCAATCTTTGCTGCAAGCTATTCAACAGGGTCAAACTGTACCTGCCGTCCTTGCAGGGTACACATTAGTTAATCAAGTCAGTGACAATGCCGCGGCCATACCTGGGGTAGGGAATGCTATTTCCGTTTATAACGAAGCGAACTCGGTCAAAGCATTCATCAATGACATACAGTCGGGCAATGTGATAGGAGCAGTTGCTGCGGGTGCTAACGCAACTGCAGGGGGAGTTAGCCTACTAGCCGCTACTGGGACTGCAGGGGTTAACGCGACTGTAGCAAGTGAATTTAATGGTGCGGCTGCTCTGATCACATCAATCGCGGATCTGCTTCAGGATAATCCGCAAGGCGCAGCGCTTTCAGCCTTGGCGACGTTAGGGTTTTCTAACTCAATAGCTGCACTAGCTTCGTCACTAACAGGCGTGACAGTAGCAGCACAGGATATTCCCGTCGTAGGTATCGTCCTGTTTGCGGCGGCAATGATCGAAGCGGAGTTTTCTTCGCCGCCCGCTCCCCCAGCGGGCATCGCGACAGCAGGTTGGAGCCCAACCAACAGCACCGGAATTCAGATCAATGCGAGCGGCAACGGTGGTGGGGATACCGCTGCGTACAACATGTTAAACGCATTGATTCAAAGCTTACAAAATGTTGTCACTCAAGCTAATAACAATGGTCTTCAGTTAGGAATCATCCCTGAACGGCTTGGTAGCATTAGTTTTCATGGCACATCGTACAAGGTCAATACAATAGATCCCACCACGGGTCAGCCCCTTGACCCTCAGCAAAGGTACAGCTCAACTGGGGTGGCGACAGTCGACACCGGGGATTCATCTTACTTTCAGACGATTGCACAGTTTTATGACCAAAATGCACTAGCACGGCAGGCGATAGCACCGCTGTGGGAAGTACAGACAGCAGCTGCGCAATCCGCCAATGGCATCTCTAATGCTGGCCTGTCTGAAACCGAACGTGCTGCGGTCTTGGGCGAGTTGGCCTCACCGGTTCCTGCAGGTGCTACACAGATTGAGTGGAATCCGATTGGGCTTGATTTTGGCGGTGGATTGGCCACAACAAATCTGGTCAACAGTCCTGCCGCCTTCAACGTCACCGGAACCGATGATTTTGCGAACAATTTGGCGGGCACCCCGCAAACGAACTTCCTTTATCAAACGAGTTGGCTCAACAGTACTGATGGCTTTCTGGTGCTTAATGAGGGGCTAAATGGCACGGTTGACAACGCCCAGGATATGTTCAGTGACGCTGCCGTTGCTCCTGGATATCGCGGTGTTGCAAGCCTCGCACAATACGACATCAATGGTAGCGGTGTTATCAATGCGAGTGATCCTGTTTTTGCGCAGATGGGTGTCTGGTTCGACACTGAAGGGACAGGTGTGTTTAACAGCGCTGGCTATCACAGCCTCAGCAGTTTAGGGATCACCAGTTTGAATTATGGGATGGGCACCTATACGACAAGCGACGGTGGTGTTCACCAAATGGGCACACTCAATCTTGAAGCAAGCTCTGTCGGTCAAAGCTATACCGCGGTGACGAGTGGTATTGAAGTTACATCAACGACAGGGAAGTCGTATGTAGAAGTGACTAAGCTCACTGACTTATCTTACCTAGCGCCCAATGAGGAAGGCTTTACAACGTATGAAGATACGCCCGCGCTCGTGCAAGAGCATGGATCTACCGCAGTGACTGTGAATTTGAGAGGCAACGGAAATGTACAGGGACTGTTAGACAACATCAATTGCAATGGCGCACCAAGTTCATTGCTCACGGTCACGAGCGTTCAAAATGCATTCGGTGGCACGGTGACCTTAGATATGGTGGCCGGAACGATTACGTTTACACCTTCAAACGGCTTTTTTGGGGTTGCTGGGTTTGATTATACAGTGGCTGCACCGTCCTACGGCACAACAGAGGCCCACGTTCAAGTCACCGTGCAGCAGCAGGATCACCCGCCTGTTATTACTGGTGACTCTCTCGCGCAAATGCCTGTTTACAATTCGGGAGGTACCTTAATCGGCTACACCACGAATCCTTACGCGGGCACATTCTCAGTTGCTGACCAAGACTATTCTGCCAGTGCCTTAAATTGGAGTGTGATCAATCAGCCCCAGATTGGGAACGTTTCAGTTGATGGCAGTGGCAACTGGTCATATAGCAACGGACAGCCAGTTGGCGGCAGCGTCGCATTTGTTGTTCAAGTTGCCGACCCGTTGGGTGGGACTTCCCAGTATACGGTCCATGTGCCTTTGCCAACACCCCCAGCTTCATCTTCCGGTGAAGGTGATGGAGGCGGAGGTGGAGGGGGAGATAATTATTCTGGCATCGTTAGTGGCGTTGGTGCAGGTGGAACCATTGTCAGTGGGGATGGCGGTGGCGGTGGCGGTGGCGGGGGTGGCAGCGTTGGCGACGGTGGTGCCAGTGTCGTCGTCGGTGATGGTGACGGTTATCACAATGGCGACGGTGATGGTGGTGGTGATGGTGACCCACTTATTTTGGATCTGCACGGGACTGGATTCAATTTTACTTCTCTGACCAATTCGACTGTTTTTTTTCAGCAAGCATCTGATGGACTTCGTCATCAAACCGCATGGTTTACGGGCGGTAATGGTATTTTAGCGTTCGATGAGTATGGCACAGGCATCATTTCAGATAGCAGCGAGACGGATTTTTACACGCAAGTAAACGGTGCCACGAATGATCTTGAGGCGCTGGAGCTGTTAGCCAACGGTGCGCCGCAATTAAATGCGACGAATCCTTTCTGGTCTAAGCTAGGTGTGTGGGTCGATAGCAATAATGATGGTGTCTGCCAACCTGGTGAGTTCCAAACGTTGACTCAGCTGGGAATCGTGTCTATCAACTTTGCCTCCACGCCATCTTTTTCTGTACAGAACGGGGTGGTCATCACCAAAACGGTGACCTTCACGTATCAGGATGGCACGACGCAGCAAATGGCGGAGGTGATGTTGCCTACCTCTAACCAAGCGCTGGTAGGAGATACGACAGGGGGCGCCCAGGTTGTTACCGCATCGCAAACGGGCAACACCTCACCGATCACGGCCGGCGATGGGAACAACATTATTTACGGCCATGCGGGTGACAACTACATTACTGCTGGCAATGGTAATAATGTCGTCATGACCGGGACGGGCAATCAGGTGATTGAACTCGGCAATGGCGACAACGATATTCAGACCGGACAGGGACAGGCCGCGATTGTGTCGGGCAATGGTAACAACACGATCGTGCTGGGCAATGGCAATAAGACAGTCGTTGTGGGGTCGGGCAATAATACCGTGATCGGTGGCAATGGTGACAACATCATCATGGCCGCGGGTGGTAACAACATACTCTATGCAGGTAGTGGCAACAGCTTAGTCTATGCTCAAGACGGCAACAACACACTCATCGGTGGCGCAGGCAATGACAAGCTTATTGCCGGCAACGGTAACAACACGTTTAACGACGGGGGTGGCCGAGCGAGCATGACTGCCGGCACAGGTAGTAACACGTTTACGGTGACCAACACCGCAGACACGATCATGGTAGCCGCACCCGTCGCTGGACAAAGTGCAGGAGTCAACACCGTTAAAACAAGTGTGAACTGGACGCTTGGGGCGAATCAGCAGATATTGTGGGGCACGGGATCTGCTGCACTGACATTGACCGGGAATAACTTAGACGATCAAATCATTGGCAATGGTGCTGCGGATACGTTGATTGCGGGTACGGGAAATGACACGCTTGCTGACAGTGGTGCTGCGGTCACGATGATTGGAGGCAGTGGCAACGATACGTTTATCGTGACCAATGCGGGCACGGTTATTCAGGCAGCGAGCGGTGCAGGTGCCTCCACAGTCAAGACAAGCGTTAACTATACATTGCCTGCCAATGTTGACACGTTGCAGGGCACTGGTAATAGCGCGCTTACCCTGACGGGTAGCAGTCAAGATGGTGTGACCATCATCGCGAATAACGCGAACGATACCTTGATCGCTGGCAGCGGAGCGTCAACGCTGATCGGTGGTAGCGGCAACGACTCGTTCATGTTGGGGGCCGGTAACGAGACTGTGCAGCTCGGCGCGGGGCAATCCACCGTCGTAGGCGGCAGTGGCAACAATGTTGTCACCGGCACGTCAGCGGGTAACGCGAACGTGACGCTCGGCAACGGCAACAACACGATACAAGTGGGCAGCGGTTCCAACCAAATCCAGGTGGGTAATGGGACGAACCAGATCACCACAGGTGCGGGCACCAATGTGATCACCGTTGGCTCTGGTAATGACAAGATTATCAATCAGGGTGGTAGCGATGCGCTGAAATTGCAGCTTGCAACGCCTACCACGACACGATTTAAAGCGCAGGGCAATGATCTGGTCATCACTGAAAATGCTGGTACTAGCCAGCCGTCTCAGGTGGTAGTCAGCAATCAGGAGGTTGGACGTGGCGTGAGTGCGATCGTCATCGGCGGGAATACTTACAGCGCTGCCACGGTCACCGCGATTCAGAAGGATGTCGTGACAGTCAGTCAGCAGACGGTGAACCAGACGGCGACAGCGGGTAGTGTATGGAATTACACCCTACCTTCAACCTTGTTTGGTTTGTCAGTGTCTGCTGATACATTGACATATAGCGCAAGCCTCACTAACGGACAGGCCTTGCCTGATTGGTTGAGTTTAGATGCCGTCACGGGGCAATTCAGCGGCACACCACCTGAATCAGCAGGCGCCGGTGTCGCGATTCAAGTGACAGCCACGAGTATGGGTGGGTCAACTGCCAGCGCCACCTTGCAACTGGAGATTGATGACACTTATACGGGTACCAGTGGCACAAATACCATTGCGGGCGTTGGGGCAGTCAACACATTGACCTACGCTAGTTTGTCAACAACAGGACAGCAAGGGATACAAGAGCAGGGTATTGTTGCGAACTTAGCAACGGGTCGCATTGAGAAGGCAAGCGGTCTGACCGGGATGGTTGCAGATGCGCTGGGTGAGAGTGGCTGGGCATCTTTCGCCGATCTGAGTGGGCCAACGGCCATGGGGCTTGGTCAGGCAACGTTTGGTGGCTCGTGGATTGCGCAAGCGTTCTCGAATGTGATCCCCATCACATCAAGTGTTCTACCCGACACTTATGTGTACGGGATTATGGATGCTGGGTTAACGAAAGTTGCCCTAGTGCAATTGAACAACGATGTTGCGAGTGGTGGTGTTAGTCAATACAAAGTAAATACTTACTACTCGCAAGGCAATCAGCTGACGAATCTGGCGAGTGTGGATTTCGCAAACTCAGCGGACTGGTACGACAACAGTGGCTCGGATGGATATGAGCTCTCAAGCGTGACGTATGCTCAGGCGCAAACAGACACGGTAAGCAACATCCAGACATTGATCGGCACCGCTGGCGATGACGTGCTGATCGCCGGTAATGGTAACGAAACGCTGGAAGGAGGCGGGGGGCATAACATCTACGTGGTCGACGCGGGCAACGGCACGGATAAGATCATCGCTGACGAAGGACGTCTCGATACGCTCGAGCTGCAGGGCACGACGGCAGCAACAACGCGCTTGGTTGCACAGGGCGATGATTTACTGATCACGCTGGACGTGGGGATGAGCACACAGAGCCAAGTCGTTGTCAGTCATCAAGAAACCGGTGGTGGTGTGGGTACAGTTGTCATTGATGGCACGAGTTATAGTGCTGCGACAATTGAAGCCTTACAGACGGCGAGTGCTGTGACCGCCAGTCAGAGTGCCTTGACACAGACTGCGACAGCTGGGACCGCTTGGAGCTACCTGCTACCATCCAATCTGTTTGGGACGTCGGTTGCTGGCGACAGCTTGGTTTATAGTGCCACGCTTGTCAATGGCAATGCACTGCCTAGCTGGTTAAGTTTTGATTCGACTACTGGCCAATTCAGTGGTATCCCTAGTGAACAAGCGTCCGGCGCATTGGCTCTGCAGGTGACAGCGACTGATCTGAGTGGCGCAACCGCGAGCACCGTGTTGACGGTAACCGTGGCGCACGCCTATCAGGCCCCCACGGTGACGGAGAACATTGGCCTTCAAAGTGCCGTGGTGGGTGCGTTGTGGTCTTATACCTTGCCGGATGGTTTATTCACTGAGTCGATTCCCGGTGACACATTGACCTACAGCGCCAGTTTAGCGAATGCACAAGTACTACCGAGCTGGCTGAACTTTGATGCGAACACTGGGCAGTTAAGCGGCATCCCTTCGGCCGACGCTGGAGAGGGGTTGTCGATCATATTGAGTGCGACCGACGAGGGTGGATTGTCTGCCAGCACATCGCTTGACCTACTCATTAGCAACGCGGTTACCGTAGCGAGTGTGCCAAGTACGGCAACCGCTGGCGCCGGATCGGATTCAACACAGACCGCAATATCCAGCACAACGACCGGGATGGACGTACTCGGCCAAGCGACATTTGGTGGTTCGTGGATCGCGCGGCCGATTGCTCGCGTCACACCAATTGTCTCCACGGTACAAGCTAACACTTATGTGTACGGTGTTCTCGATGCAGGGCTAACCAAGGTGGTGCAGGTTCAGGTAAGCAGCGACGCGACGGGCAGCAGTGGTAGTGAATATAAAGTCAGTACCTACTACGCCCAAGGTGATCAGCTCACCAAGTTAGCGAGCACGAATTTTGCTCAAGCGGCGGGCTGGTTCGACAATAGTAGTTCGGGTGGTTATCAGCTATCAAGCGTGACTTCTCAGCAGGTACAAACGGGAGCGATCACTAATATTGCAACATTGAGCGGTAATGTCAGTAATGATGTGTTGGTTGCGGGTACCGGTAGCGTGACATTGTCGGGTGGGTCTGGTAGTAAAACCTATGTCGTGAACGCTGGCAGCAGCACTGATACGATCAACGCCAATGCGGGGCAGATTGATACTTTGCAGCTCCAAGGTACAACATCTGAGACGACTCGTCTTACCGCACTGGGTAACGATTTGCTGATTACGTTGGATGCGGGTACCACGACGCAAAGCCATGTGATTTTGACTAATCAGGAGGTGGGCGGCGGTGTTGGCACATTGGTCATCGGAGGGACCAGTTATAACGCAGCCACCATGGCCGCGCTACAACGTGATGCGGTAATGGTGAGCGAGGCGGTACTAAACCAGACGATCAATGCAGGGAGCGTCTGGAACTATGCGTTACCAACAAACTTGTTTGCAACCACCGTCTCGGCCGACACATTGGCCTATAGCGCGACGCTGACCAATGGCGCTGCGCTGCCTGCGTGGTTAAGTTTTGATACGACGACGGGCCAATTCAGTGGGACTCCTACGGAGCAGGCGGCTGGCGTAATCGCGTTGCAAGTCACAGGCACCGGGATGAATGGTGCAAGTGCCAGTGCGGCGTTGAACCTGACGGTGGCACCTGCTTATCAGGCACCTACCGTGACCGAATCGCTCTCGGCTCAGAATGCAGTGTCGGGCGCGCTGTGGTCGTATAGTGTGCCGAATGGATTGTTTAATGAATCGATAGCAGGAGATACGTTGACTTACAGTGCCAGCTTATCTAACGGCCAGGCGCTGCCGACGTGGCTGAGTTTCAATGCGACCACTGCGCAATTCAGTGGCACGCCACCTGGTTCGAGTGCAAGTGGCGTAGGGCTAGAAATCACTGCCACTGATCTGGCCGGATTAAGTGCGAGTGCAGCACTGAGCTTGAATATCAGCGCGAGCAATGCCACAGCAAGTACTGCGGTCGCAAGTACCACGACTGCTTCACTGGTCCAAGCGTTGGCGAGCACGAGTACGCCCACGGCTTCAGCGCAGACGAGCGCTGTGAGCACTCAGCCACCGGCTTCAGCGAGCGTGTTGTTGGCGAACTCGCATTGAAGCCACGGAGCCTGTGAAGGGGGACTGCAAGGATGTCACGGCAAGTCCCTCTTCGCTGGCTAATTTTTTGAACGGCTGACAAGGCAATGTGTGCATCCCGTACGTGAGGTTGATATTCAGCGTCACTAACCGAAGAGTTCACCAAGCCGCATTTTATAAGTCTCATCTCTGAATTGTTTTTTTGCACTGAATGTCTGAATCACAAACACCAGCAAGTCACAATGACCCCCAACAAATGGAATCTGCCGCATCCATTACCCCTGACACGGGGCTAGCAAGCCTGTTGGTGATGGCGCAGCTGCATGGTCTCATTGCTGATGAGCGAGTGCTAAAGCATCAACTAGGTGACGTTCTATTTGATACGCAGCAAATATTGCTGGGCGCCAAGCTCATTGGCATGACAGCACGCGCTATACAGCAGGATTTAGCGCGTCTGGACAAAGCACCGTTACCTGCCGTTGCGAAAGCGCGTGACGGCCAATTTTTTATCCTCGCTCGTTGGATTCCAGCGCGTTCGTCGGCGGCTGACAGGGCGATCGCACCTAATCAGGCGAATGGTGCTGCAACACCATCCGAGCTTCCCTCAGCGAGTGCTGGACAAGTACTGATCCAACGGATCGGTGAGCCCGCAGAACTGCTCACTATCGATGCGCTCGTCGCCATGTGGACGACTGATCTCATCTTCTTTACCAGCAAAGCTAGTTTTGCTGGTGCGATGGCACGCTTTGATTTCAGCTGGTTTGTACCTGCTGTCATCAAATACCGGCGTTTATTGGGCGAAGTGTTACTGATCTCTTTTGTGTTGCAACTGATTGGCCTGGTTACGCCTATGTTTTTTCAGGTTGTAATGGACAAAGTGTTAGTCAATCACGCCATGCGAACACTCAACGTGATTGCGATCGGCCTGGCGGTATCCATCATTTTTGAGGCGACGCTGACTGGGATTCGCACGTGGGTGTTTGCGCACACAAGTTCAAAGATCGACGTAGAGCTCGGTGCCAGACTCTTTCGGCACCTACTCGGTCTGCCAATCGCGTACTTTCACGCGCGCCGAGTAGGCGACTCGGTCGCTCGTGTTCGAGAGCTAGAAAATATCCGTGCTTTTTTAACTGGCAACGCGATGACACTGGTATTGGATTTGGCTTTTTCTTTCGTTTTCATTGCCGTGATGCTTCACTACAGTTTGGTGTTGACAGGCATTGTGGTTGGGTCAATCCCATTTTACGTGTTGCTCTCTTTGATTTTCACGCCCGTCATTCGAAAGCGACTGGATGAAAAGTTTAACAAAACTGCTGAAAATCAATCATTTTTGGTTGAATCAATCAGCGGTATCGATACGCTGAAAGCGCTAGCGGTAGAGCCGAGGTGGGCGCAGAAATGGGATCAACAGCTCGCGAGCTACGTGACGGCGGGCCTTTCGGTGACGAATGCCTCAACGTTTGCGAGTGGCGGAGTAACGCTCATTAGCAAGCTCGTGACTGCACTGATTATGTGGGTAGGGGCCACTCAGGTCATCAACGGAAAGCTCACCGTCGGTGAGTTGGTTGCTTTTAATATGTTGGCGGGCCAAGTTTCAAATCCAATTCTCAGACTCGCGCAACTGTGGAACGATTTTCAACAAGTGGGCATTTCGATGAGCCGTCTGGGTGATATCCTCAATGCTCGCACGGAAGTTGAAGGACAGAAAACCAGACTTCCTAGACTAGACGGTGCTATTGCGTTTGAGGGTGTTTCATTTCGCTATCGGCCTGACGCGTCGGATGTGATTCGGCAGCTTTCGCTACGCATTGAGCCGGGCGAAATCATTGGTGTCGTGGGGCGCTCGGGCTCTGGTAAAAGTACGCTCACCAAACTTGTTCAGCGGCTGTATGTGCCCGATCGAGGTCGGGTATTAATCGATGGGCAAGATATTGCAATTATTGACACGACATCATTGCGCCAACAGATTGGGGTGGTGCTTCAAGAGAACGTCTTGTTTAACCGATCGGTTCGCGACAACATCGCGCTGACCAATCCTGCACTGCACTTTGATGCCATTGTGGCAGCGGCGAAGCTTGCCGGTGCGCATGAGTTTATTTGTGAATTGCCTGAAGGCTACGATACGGTTGTGGGCGAGCATGGCGTAGGACTTTCAGGTGGCCAGCGTCAACGGATTGCCATTGCGCGTGCCCTAATCAACGATCCTCGCGTATTGGTTTTTGATGAAGCAACAAGTGCGCTTGACTACGAGTCCGAGCGAATCATACAAAACAATATGCAAAAAATCTGCCAAGGAAGAACGGTCGTGATTGTTGCGCACCGCCTCTCGGCTGTCAGAGACGCACATCGTATCGTGGTCATGGATAAAGGGCAAATTATCGAAGAGGGGAGTCACCAAGCACTCATCGCAAATCCTCAGGGCATGTACAGCTATCTATATCGATTGCAGCAAGTAGGGGCAGAGGACACTTCGGTCGACATGGGGGCTGCGGTATGAGCCTCAAGCACCGTGCTCAGGCCACGCAGGATTTATTCAGTCGTTACGCACAAGCGTTTCGGTTTTGGTGGCCACTGCGTGAACAGATCAAAATGCCCTCTCTCAAGGCTCACGAGGCAGAGTTTTTACCTGCAGCGTTAGCACTGCAGCATGCCCCGGTATCGCCAGCAGGGCGTTGGGTCGCACGTATTCTGATGGGACTAGTACTGGCTGTCGTTATTTGGTCATTGCTGGGGCAGATCGACATTGTTGTGACGGTCACGGGTAAGGTAGTGCCGTCTGATCGCACCAAAACTGTTGCTGCCGTTGAAGTTGCGGTGGTGCGGGCCTTGCATGTCAAAAATGGGCAAACCGTGCATGCAGGCGATGTGTTGATTGAACTCGATACCAGCGAGAGTGACGCAGAGCACGATAAGGCTCACGGCGACGCGCAAGTAGCCACGCTTCAGGTCGCACGGTCTAAGGCACTCATTGATGCGGTGCGCCATTCAACGCCGCCACGTATGCCGCCACGCGATAGCTTAGCGATTGAAGTGACGCCTGAGCAGTGGCGTGAAGCGGCGGGTCAACTCGATAGCCAGTGGCGAGACTTCTACGCCAAGCGCGTGAGATTCGATGGGCAAATTGCGCAGTTTGCCAAGGATTTGCCTTTGTTGACACAGAGAGCCAAAGACTATAAGGAGTTGCTCAAAGATCACGATGTCGCCGAGCACGCCTGGATTGAAAAGGAGCAAGCCCGAATTGATATGGCAGGGCAGCTCAGTGACGCGCAAAACCAACGCCAGGCACTGATCACTCAGACGATCAAAGAAGCAAGCGATGCCCAGACTGATGGCCAGAAGTTGGCCGCGTCTAGTGCCCAGGACGCTCGTCGTGCATCGGAGCACAGTCGACACTTGAGCCTCACTGCACCCGTTGACGGTACGGTGCAGCAGCTAACTGTGTATACGGTGGGCACAGCGGTGCCGGCCGCACAACCCCTGATGCAAATCGTTCCCGAGGATGGCACGGTCGAAATCGAGGCCTATCTTGAGAATAAGGATATGGGGTTCGTTATTGAAGGCCAGTCTGCAGCGGTCAAAATCGACGCGTTTGAATACACCAAATATGGCACGGTTGATGCGCATGTCACTCACGTGTCTCACGACGCTGTGGTGCAAGACAAACCGCTAGAGACGGGGGACGACCACAGCGTCGCGGATGCTCCTCGAAAAAGCTCGCTTCAGTACGTCGTCAAATTGACGCTAGATCAGTCAAATATTTTTGTTGACGGCAAAGATATGCCGATTACCGCTGGTATGTCGGTGAGTGCCGAGATTCGCACCGGGACGCGACGGGTCATTGAGTATGTGCTGTCACCGCTGATTCGACACGCCCACGAGGCCTTAAAGGAGCGTTAATGATCAAGACGGTTAGTCAAGACAAGGCTTGCACGATAATGACTGTGGTCGGGACAATCGCAACAGTATTCATGAGCAGATGGGATTTACTTGTGATTTGTATTCGGATTCTTCCAATGTGCGCAAGTCGTATTGCTGGCATGATGCAATTGGGCGCCCTCAAACCCTGGGTGAGATGGTTGTTATGTGTGACCTGTATGTGGTCTTTGACGATAGCGGTGGGGCAAGCCTTTGAGCCGTTGGAGCTTGTGACGCCCGTAGAAGATCCATTATTGACTCGCCCGCCTGTCCTCGATCAGGGGTTCTTACTGCCTGGAGACCCATCGCCCGCACCGTGTGAGGATCGAAGAGAGAAGGATGGGCTCGCCGGTCGGTCGCCTCTCTCGCTTTTTGATGTATTGGACATTGGGATGTGTGCCAATCCGCAAGTCAAAGCGGCTTGGGCTGGTATCAAGGTTCAAGCCGCGGCGTTGGGTGAAGCGCGTGCGAGCTACCTCCCCACGCTTTCTGCAGCCGTCAGCCGAGTCAATGACAACACCCGCTACCCTAACGGGGAATTGACAGACACCGCTGTGCACGGCACGGCCGTCAACGCGAGCTTGACGTGGCGGCTGTTGGACTTTGGGGGCAGACAAGCTAGTAATGATGCTGCCAAAGCAGCGCTCGAGGCCGCGCTCGCCACCCACAGTGCGACATTACAGAAGACATTGTTTACGTTAATTGGCAATTACTTTGATTTGCAGACGGCACGAGCCGCCTGGCAATCAAAGCGCGAAGCCGAGGCGCTTGCCCGAAGTACGCTGCTCGCCACCGAGCGACGCGAGGCGAAAGGGGCTGGCTCAAAGGGCGACACACTGCAGGCGAAGACCGCGCTCGCAAAGGCGAACCTTGAGACGAGTCGCGCGCAGGGGGATTATGACAAGGCGCTTGCCGTCATGATCTACGGCATGGGATTACCCGCCAACACGTCGCTGCAACTTCAACAAGACGTGGAAGATAGCGAGCCTATCCTGACTCAGGATTTGGATGTTTGGCTTGAACGAGCCCGCCAAGCGCATCCAGCCATCGTGGCGGCGCAGAGGCAACTAGAATCCGCACGCCAGAAGGTGATCGTCACGGAGTCTGATGGTCTGCCAACCCTTGACCTCAGTGCTTATTACTATCAAAACGGACGCCCTAACCAGGGATTTCCGACCGTACAAACCAATGAAAACGTCGTTTACCTGACGCTCAATGTGCCGATATTCGAAGGTTTCGGTCGTACGTACAAGATCCGAGGCGCTCAAGCGCAGGTCGAACAGAGCGAAGCTACGCTTCAAGACACCACTCATCAGATCACTATGGATGTGGTGAAAACGTATTCGGACGCCAAAACGGCCCTTGCTAATTTAGAGGCATCAGCGTTGTTGTTACGATCAGCCGAGCAGGCATTGAGTTCTGTGCAACGCAAGTTTAGCCGAGGCGGCTCGGATGTCCTCGAAATGCTAACTGTGCAGGCTACCTTGGCCGATGCTCAGGGTCAACGTATTCGATGTCTCGGGGAGTGGCGTGCCGCCAAATTGAGGTTAGTCGCAAGTGCAGGCGCACTTGGGCGGTCTTCGTTCATACGTTGAGCGGTGTTGGCGGCTTTTTTCTTTCATTGTTGTTAGGCATTAACGCCGATCGAGTGTTGGATAAAAAGATGAAGTTGTTGCTATGTTGCAAGTAAATTGTTGTTAAACTTATCTGAGTATGGGTCTGTTGAAGCTAAGTTTGTGCAAAATAGGTATCGCACCAAAAAAAAGCAACACGAATAAATGATTTTCTAAAAAGGGGTTGTTAATGAGTACCGATCTAACGGGTAGCACGCCATCTCAAATAGCGGGTCTCAGTAATACGGTGATTGCGGGGCTCAGCGCTCAAGGATTGGTTGTACTTGATAGTTTGGGTTCACCGGTGGTGAGTGACTTCACCAGTAGCCAACTGGCCAGTATTAGTACGTCGGCGATTGGGGGACTGAGCGCCACACAACTGTATATCACCGACCAACTTGGCCGAGCGCTTGTCAAGGATTTAACGGTGACGCAAATTCAGGCCATTAGTGCGAGCGCGATCTCAAACCTAACTGCCGCGCAGCTACTTGCACAAGGGTCTGATGGGAGAGCGTTGGTCTCCGATCTGAGTCCAACTCAGATCGCGCAGATTAATGCAACTAACCTCTCACAGATCCTTAGTAGTGGTGCCTCAGGGCTTGCATTGCTAGCAAACCTAACGGCAACTCAGGTGATGGCACTTAGCGGCTCTGTGATTGCGAGCTTAACTATCTCGCAACTCTATAGTGAAGATGGTTCAGGTAGCGCGTTGTTAAACGATCTAAGTGCCTCGCAGATCCAAAGCATCAGTGCAAATGTGATTTCCTCACTGAGTGCAGCTCAGCTATTGGCAACCGGCAACAATGGTCTTGCCATTGTCAATGAGCTCACGGCCTCTCAGGTGACTCAGGTTAATACGACGGCGGTTAGTGGATTTAACCTGTCTCAGCTCCTACGAAGCGACGCGGCAGGCGCAACATTGCTAAATGATCTCACATCAAGTCAGATACAAGCGATTTCAAGCGCGACGGTAGGTCAGTTTACGGTCGATCAACTCACTGCCCAAGACAGTCAGGGGAAAACTATCATGACAGATCTGGGTGCGACGCAGATCAATGCGATCAGTGCTAGCACTGTCGGCGCACTCAACACTTCGCAATTGTTCACACTCGACAGTAACAATAAGGCGCTCATCAACGATCTGAGTCGCACGCAAATCCAGAACATTAATGGGGCGACGATTGCCTCCTTTACGCAACCACAGGAGGCGAGTCTCGGGTCTAGCGCGGTGGGGGGCTTTAACGCCACTGAACTGCTAACAACCGTGACGGCCACGGGTAACGCGCTTATCGATGATTTGACGAACACGCAATGGAAAAACATCAGCGCCTCAGCAGTTGGTGGCTTGAGCTCAGACCAGCTTGCTCAGACGGACAGCAGTAACGTCGCAAGGCTCAACAAACTCGGGTCTTCACAAGTGACTGGCATCTCAACTAGTGCGCTCGCCAGTTTGACATATCAGCAACTGACGAGTTACGACACCCAATCGCAAAGTATTGTGAATGATCTAAGCAGTACGCAGGTAGCGAGTGTTAGCAGTACGCAGCTAAATGACTTTGCAACAAGTCAAATACAAGGCTTGAGCGCGACAGTGGCGGCGAATCTGACCTATGCACAACTATTGACCGCTGATAGTAATGGTCAATGGCTGTTCAATGATTTGTCCAGCACCGAGATCGCAAGCAACACATCGGCCATGGTGCTTCAAAACCTATTCGTCGCCAATAGCGCTCAAGTAGGCACGGGTGATAGTGCAGAGACGATGCCCATCACCAACTTCTACTCACAAGCCATCAATCTCGTCAACACGCAGAGTGCAGTTGACTACGCAGGCGCAAACACCGTCACGAGCTATATGGCGCAATGGAATAATTCGACTTTTGGTTCCAGCGGTGCTTAGTTGGTGTTGTGCTGTTAGGTATCATTAGTGCCTCATTGAGGCAGAAGAATACCTATTAGCATAGCGATTTCGTGACTGCAATTAGCTTTAAAGTGTCATGTCTTCGCCTACTTTGCGCTTACGGAAGGTGTCAAAATCCATAAATGCGGGGTGTTATGCTCTTAGCAAGAGAAGTTGTTTTTGAAGCAATTCGTCAACGCGCTATCCTGAGAGATACCAATCAGCGATTAATTTCTCCAAACGGAGTCAATAACACCTGGTTAATTGACTTGCGTCGTGTGTTTATGGATCCGCACTCTCTGGACGCAGTAGCGGAGTTGTTCTGGCAAAAACTCTCGACCAAGCTACCTTTTCAGGTGGGTGGCATGGAGACTGCATCGATTCCTTTAATTTCAGCGATCTTGATGAAGTTTCTCGCGAAGGGAACGCCGGTCACCGGTTTCATCATACGCAAAGAGAGAAAGACTTACGGCACAGGCAGTACTATTGAGGGAGAGATCAGTGATCTACCTATCGTGCTAGTCGATGACATCATAAATTCAGGAAACAGCCTCGAAAAGGCCCGCGCTGTCCTTGATCAATTAGGTCGTAAAATATCATCGGTTTATGCGGTCATCGATTACCAGAGTCGGGCAGGCATTGAGTGGCGTGCTCGTCATCGGTTGCCGGTATTGTCATCATTTGGGTTAAATGACTTTGAATTGAGCTTGGGTGAACGCAAGCAAGCGTCGATTGTGTCTCCCATCTTTAAATTTAAATGGCGATTCAGTTCGCCAGATCCCAATTTTTTTCATCGGGTGCCAAAATCTTTTCCAGTTACAGACGGTGATCGTATCTACTTTGGTAGTGATTGCGGAATTTTCTGGTGCCTTGATGCATGGACCGGTGCGATCGTCTGGTGGTTTAAGGTGGACACAACAGGACATAAGAATTTGTGGTCTGCCCCAGCACTGCATCAGGGACGAGTTTTTTTCGGTAGTTATGATGGCAACGTTTATTGCCTAGACAGCGCAACTGGCGCAGAGATCTGGCGATATATTGGAGCGGACTGGGTGGGTTCTTCGCCAGCGTTGGCACCTGATATTGGTTTATTGTTTGTCGGGTTAGAGTTTGCTGTAGAGGGGAGGCGCGGAAGTGTGGTGGCGCTTGATATCAATACAGGTGAAAAACGCTGGGAGCATTTTACTAAGCGGTATACCCATGCGTCGCCTGCCTACTGGCCAGAAAAGCAACTTGTTGCGTGTGGTAGCAACGACGATGAAATTTTTTTGTTTGAAGGGCAAACTGGACGGATGCTCTGGCGCTTTCAGACTCGAGCTGAGCGGGGCAAAGGGTCGATCAGACATGCCCCAGCTTTTGATAAGAAAAGAAATCATCTTGTGACCGGCTGCGCAGATGGACGCATTTACATTATCGATGTCGCTACGGGTAAAGAGGTTTGGTCGGTACAGACTGCTAATACGATTTATACGGTCCCTTTAGTTTTTGGCGATACTGCCTACGTCGGTTCTACCGATAAATATCTCTACATCTTAGATTTAGAAAAGCAACTCGTCAGAAAGAAGATTTATTTTGGCTCTAAAATATTTGCTCCTTCACAATTATTACAAGGGAAAATATATTCAGCCGCGTGTAGTGGGACCATTTATGAGATAGATCCGATGACGGATGAAGTTCTTGGTACTCATCAACTGGCTGATGCAATAACGAACACACTCACTTTTAGCGCGAAGACAAATCTATTTTATGTGCTTACTTATGTTAATGAAATGTATGCGCTAGAGCGCTTATAAAAAACTCATTCTTGAACAGTTTTGCTTGGCGCCAGAGTTTTATATTAAGGAGATTGCTCGACTCGGCATGTTTTGGCATAAGCATTACGAAATTTTGGCTTATGGTGATTAAGGAACTGGTGCGAAAACAAAATGCAGCGCGACCCAGTGATGGCACCAAATAATAGGAATAAAAGTGGCGACAGAGATGAGGTTCTTTAAACGGATCTATCAAAATATAAACGTCAACGAGTTGTTGAATGAGGTGGATGCCAACCAAGATGCATGGTTGGTAGAAACCTCGAGACAAAAGGCCGTCAAAGTACAGCGTAAAACAGAGTCAATAGTTCTGCGAAGCGCTACCACTCGTACTGACATTTACGTTGATGAAAATCAAGAATGTTTGTCCACTACCCTCACAAGTCGATTTCCTCGGGCGATGAATTTTATGAACAACTTTGCTGCCGCTACACAGTGCAGCTTGTCGAGAGCGATGATTGTCCGTTTACAACCCCAGTCCTTCGTTTATCCCCATATAGATACCGGTTCATATTATTTAATCAGAGACCGTTATCATCTTGTTCTCAAAAGCACGATGGGCAGCATTTTACGCAGTGGAAATGAACAGGTAAAAATGCGTGAAGGCGAACTCTGGTGGTTCAATAATAAACAGTTTCACTCAGCGTTCAATGAATCAGACGATTGGCGAGTGCATTATATTTTTGATTTACTGCCTCGTGCATATGCACACCTTGCCTTAAATCCGCTTCCGACAAGAGCGTTGCACGAAAATACTGTGCCAACCTAACTGAAAGGGTAATCATCCCCCTGGGTTGTACGAACGTAAGCGCTTGGTGAACACATATTGCCTGACAAGGTTTCGCCATCACATCGCGAAGACTCGATTTGCTCGCGCAGCTTCAGATGAACAGACCCGCGGGAACGTGAAACCTATCTGATAAGGCTTTAATTTGCCATCAAATTCTTTGGCGAAAAGCGCACCGGTTGGACGCATTTCAATATTTCCCGGTACGCCGTGTTCAGATCATGCGGTAATCGTCCCCTAGGTTAACCGGGGTTAGAGGTAGAATTTTCTCATTATGAGGGGTTCTACAGATGAAGAAGTCACGATTCACAGAAAGCCAAATTGTTGAGGTATTAAAACGCGCTGAGGCGGGCGTTGCGGTGCCAGAGTTATGC
>NZ_CBAZRM010000023.1:0-20611 GCF_964834465.1 Jezberella sp. | reverse complement strand
TGTCCGCTCAGTTTAAAAATGCGCCCCGTTTAGCCGGGGCAACGCCTTAATACCCGTCCCCGTACCCGTCCCCGTACCCGTCCCCGTCCCCGTCCCCGTACCCGTACCCGTACCCGTACCCGTACCCGTACCCGTACCCGTCCAGGGTTATTACGCCGTCCATTTCGCGGAATCCACACTGATTATTGCGATTACTGCTCTGACAGGAATTTTTACGATTCCCACTAAATCAAGTTTCGTTTTATTAAGCGGGCCGTTCACTAGTTCGCCTAGCCCTTTAGTTGTTCCCCATACGCGTATGTTTTTTGCGTTTTTTAATAAAATAAAGTCGCTGGATTCCTCGCATTGTCCGACATAAACGAATCCGCGATCTGCGACAATTATTTTAATATCACCTTCGCAGATAGAATCTTTGCGAACGTAATCTACGCCATTTATTGAAATTTCATTTTCTTTCATTTTCTTCTTTCGTTGTTAATAATTAGAATTACGCATGATTAAGCGGCGACGAAATTTACACAATATTTTGAGCCATTGACATTGTAACCTGCTCGTTGCAGTATGTTGCAAGCCATGACCTCCGCTTCAATGTCACTTTTACCGTCAAATCTGGCGCGAATTAAGGTGTTAATTGCCTCGTCACCAGCATCAGTCCCATTAATGTAGTCAAAGTGACCTTGTATTGCATAGTTGATTGTGCTTGTCATGATTTTCTCATCAACTTATTTAAAATACCCATACGGCCTGGGCCGTTTCGCCGGGATTTCACCGGCTCGTCAGTGGGTTAATACATTGCCGTGATGACGAATTTCCCGTTTCGCTCCTCAATTTTTGGATCGTCGAATGCGTCACCTTGCTCTGCGTACCATTCGATGCAAGCATTGGCCTCAGCCTCAGTGGTGAATAATTCGTTATGTTCTTGACGGCTCATGTTCATCTCCTGGTTTTGATTAGCCCGGATTTCGCGGGCTAGGATGTTAGGTTATTGGTTTTCAAGCCGAAAAACAGGCAAAACCGGCAGAATTTGTAATTTTCAATAATTGAGCGATTTTATCTTTCTCAAGAATGTTATTCGCTACAGCTATTAAGTGCTCAGCTAATGCTTTCCGCGTTGCGAACTCGTGTCCAGCGATGGTAAAAACTTCTTTTACGCCGTATTTGTTTTTACTCGGAACATTTTTCGTTTTTACTGATACATTCAATACTCTTGCAAGTGCATTTGTGTGAATGCTTGTTACCTTAGTATTTGTAATTTTCATTTTAATCTCCTGGCTTTGTGTTTGTTGACTCGATGTAGTAATTATATACTGGTTTCAGCTATTGTAAACCTTTATTTTCAAATTATTTTGTTGGAGCTGTCAAACCGCGGGATGACGGGGCCTCCGTGTGACCGTCACCCGGCTCAAGGTTTGGGTGGCGGCTGTAGAACCAGGCATCGGGGTCATCAAGCAAGTTCCGATCATGGGTCAGCAACACAGGGGAGTTTGACATAGTTAGCCGCGTGGCCAGCATACCCCCCTGGCTCGTGAGGCGTTGTTTAATCGTCATGGCGCGCAGTGGTACGAGACCCACGACCTCGCCTAGCGTAAGGGTGCGTAGCTCGCCGCGGGGGAGCAGCATATATATTGTGGTGCTCGTATTTGCCGCCAGTTTTTTTGCAGCCAACGCAGCCGCGAACCGGGCGCGCCGCTCCTCATCCCAGGGTCCTGCGCGCCCATCAGTGGCTTTAAGATCCACAGCCTTGGCCGTCGCCAGGTCCTTCAGCAAGGCGTTGTAGCTTTGCAGCACATCGGGCCAAGCGGTCGGCTGGTTAGCAATAAGTTTGTCAATTAGGCATGTAATAAGGCGCAAAGCAGGTTTATGCGAAGACATTTAATTGTCTCCTTGTAAATCAAGGAGGCGTTGAAGAACCGCTTTTCGCTGCGTTGCAACCTCCTCGCGGGTCGGCTCAGGGGAGGATTTGGCAACATCACTGGATACTTTTGCGGGGTTTATAAGCCGGCGTAGGACCGCATGACGATGTTTTTTGACGTTGCGGCGCAGTCTTTTCTCCACCAGTTTGTCCCGTTCTTGGTCCAAAAGGCCGCGAAGAAGGGCATGTGAATGCTGAATAGCGGGGTCATCGGGGGTAGAAAGGTTAGCGTGAAGAACACTGAGTGCCTTAAAAAGTCGTTGAATTGTTGTCATTTTTACTCCTCTTTTATGTTATTTACCGAAGTTAAATTGCCTGAATTAATGGCTAAGTCCTTGATTTTAAAGGACATACACAATAAAGTGCTTTACAGATTCTCCGTATTAGCCATGTTTTAAAATAAACTCTGTAATCATTACTTTTATATATTACATCGTATTATTAGGTATATATATTATATACTAAGTTCTTAATTCTATATATAACTTTAAAATAATAAGTATTATGTTATAAATAGAAAGGAAGCTATATAGAATAAGGGCTACTTTAATACACTTATCAAAAAGATATTTTGTTATTGTGTTTTATTATGTTGTTTCTGTTAAAAAATATTTTCGTCAACTTGTTTACAATGCGGCCCGCTAGGCGTATAATTGGGATATATGCGGCCCGCTAGGCGCGAAAACTGCAATTTTGAGGATGATAGTGATGACCGATATGTTAGATTTCAATGGCTGGGAAACCCGGTAGCCCGCGCCCAGGCTTCGGCGGCAAGGTGGAGGGATCAGGCCGCAAACCTGGCTCCATCACCAAGCGCACGGAGGCGTCATTGGCGCTTGCTGCGGCTATGGGCGAATCCCCATTGGAGTTTATGCTCCGTGTCATGCACCAACCTGACCTCCCTGAGCCAAACACAAATGACAAAATGATCCTTACGATGCACCGTGCCAACGTCTTGGCGCATGATGCCCGGCGCTTTGAGGCAGCAAAGGCCGCGGCACCATATGTGCACCCAAAGCTTGCCAATGTTGAGCTTAAAGGGCCGGGCAAAAATGGGGCGATTGTAGTGACCCTCGCTGCGCGTGATGAGGACATTTGAAAGATTTACCGGCCATTCTGTTGGCTACCCGCTGGCGTTTTGTGGTCCGATGATGACTGCCGGGAAAGACGGCTGGCAGCGGAGAACAGATCCGCAAATAATAGTGAAATACGTATAATCTCACGGAGTATAGAACATGGGTAAACTAATACGCGCGGATATACCATGGGAGCAGACAGCCGAGGGCAAGGCTCATCGCGCCCGCCGCGACGTGGAGACGCTGAAGGATGCTTCTGAGATCCATAGTGACGCCGCTCGGCACAAGGCTGCTAAGGACCACGCCAACGCAGAATTGCAGAAGATGTCGGCTGTAGTCCACGCGATTGATGTGCCAGTCATTGATAAGCAAACCAAGATCGCAGTCCCTGCAGCAGACGCTACTAGAGCAACTATCAAAGACAATGCCGGCAACGTGACCACCAAGTTGCCTGGCTCCGACACCAAGGCCGCGACGCTCGCAGCCCCCAAGAAGACCACCGATTTCAGCAAAGGCAAGCCTGCCACCAAGTCCAACGACGCCAAGCCGATCCCTGCGCGAGTAGTTAAAAGTGGTGAGATGAAGACATCGGGTGCTAAACCTAGCCCCATCAAGCCGGCCGGAAGTCGCTTAGAACAATGGATGGACAAGCGCAACAAAACCGCGAAGAGATGAGACCATGAAAATGAAGACTGGACCAGCCGTTGACGGCGAGATCGCTAAGGCAAAGAAGATTGACCAGGTTGGCAGTAAAGACACCACTGGCAACGCGGCCAAGCCTCTGAAGAGCGGCGTTAAGGATGCGGGAATGATGACTGTACGCGGAGATGGTCCCAAACCCATCAAGCCAACCGGTGAGCGCCTGGATCAGTGGATGTCGCGCCGCGAGGCCACTAAAGACTGTAAAAACTAACTCAACTACTACATATAAGGAGATTCAACATGGGATATTTTGATGGAAACGGCGACTTGCCAGCAGCGGTACGGCCTCTAACGGGCAATGAGCGCATCCCCTGCAGTACCAACCTGCCCAACGGCCTAGCGCCACAGGATGAGTATCTGTTGCCAAGCGATCTTCGCGGTTTTGCGATTACGCCTGTCGCGGTGCCTTTCGTAGCCACCACGCAGACCTACGACGCGCAGAAGCTGGCCGGAGGGGTTGGCACGCTGACGCTTACCGGCAACGTAACGCTGGCCGTGCCGACGAATCTCATCGCGGGACAGAAGTGGGACTTGGTGATCACTCAAGACGCTACTGGCAACCGCACGATGGCCTACGCAACCGGGTACCTCAAGGTTGGCGGCTCGATCACGTTGACGACAACTGCAGCGGCAATTGACAAGTTGACTTTCACCTGCGTCACGGCCGGTGTGTCGCCGGTCATTCTGGTTGATAAGGGTTTGGCTTACGCTTAATATCATGGCTCAACTGACCCCACGCCAAGAGCAAGCTCAGGACGTGATCGCCAGCACGGCGACACACGCGATGCTCTTCGGCGGGTCACGCAGCGGCAAAACCTTTTTGTTGGTCCGCAACGTCGTGACCCGAGCGCTCAAAGCAGCGGGGTCACGCCATGCTATTCTGCGATTCCGCTTCAATCACGTCAAAGCTTCAGTAATCCACGATACTTTCCCCAAAGTCATGGATATTTGCTTCGCTAGCGTGAGCTACGATATCAACAAGACCGACTGGTATGCTGAGTTTCCCAACGGCTCTCAAATCTGGTTCGGTGGTCTCGATGACAAAGAGCGCACTGAGAAGATTTTAGGGCAGGAATACGTCACCATCTATCTTAACGAGTGCTCGCAGATTCCGCAGGGTTCACGGGATATTGCCGTGACACGGTTGGCTCAAAAGGTTGACCAGGTTTTCAATGGTCGTACTACGCCGATGCGCCCGCGCATGTTCTACGACTGCAATCCTCCGTCTAAGGCACATTGGTCTTATCGTCTCTTTGTTGAGAAGCGCGACCCCGAGACTAAGGTCAATCTGATTAATCCATCAGACTACACGGCCTTTCAGATCAACCCAGAGTCCAACGCGGCTAATCTGCCGTCTAACTATCTCGACCAGCTGCGCAACCAGTCACAGCGCCTGCAGCGCCGATTCCTGCGCGGTGAGTTCGCTGACGCGACGCCTAATGCATTATGGAACGATGCCGACATCGATAAATTCCGCCATGATGAGCGGTTGCCATTGCCGGAGTTCCTACGTGTAGTTGTGGCCGTTGACCCATCGGGTGCCAGTGATGATAATCCCGAGAACGACGCGATTGGCATTGTAGTCACGGCGCTTGGAGTAGACGGCAATGGCTACGTGCTAGAAGATCTGACTCTGCACGCCGGCCCCTCCGTCTGGGCACGTGTCGCCGTAGATGCTTATGATCGTCACCAAGCCGACGTAATTGTGGCTGAGGTCAACTACGGCGGTGCGATGGTGCAGCATACGATTCAGACTGCTAAACGCGGGGTACCGTTTAAGATGCTAACCGCAGCACGGGGAAAGCATGTAAGAGCTGACCCCATCGCTGCATTGGCTGACGTTGGTAAAATTCGGCACGTTGGGGTATTCACAGAGTTGGAAGATGAACTATGTGCCTTTAGTACATCTGGATACCTAGGTGATCGATCACCAAACCGTGCTGACGCAATGATCTGGGGCATGTCAGAACTATTTCCAGGTCTCGTAGCTCCCCGAGACAAAAAACGTCTCACGCCGATATTGTCGGGCAACCTGGCACGGCCGCATGGATCATCAAATTGGATGGGAAAATAATTATGGCGCATGGTTATAAAGACGCGGTGCGAATAAATGGCAGCTATGCACCAAATGCTACTGACCGTGCTGCTCAGAAGAGTCGCATTAAAGACGCTATTGACAAGATTCGCAGCTCGCAGGGTGGAAGTCTGGCAGCTACTGCCGACCTGCTTGATGCCGTGGTTAAGTCTCTAAAACAGGCGCAGATAGAGGTAACGGCTGAGGCGGTAGATAAACATCTCCAAGATGGGGCAGCAAAGCATGGCTAAGCGCGGCAAAAATCGATCAATCGACTTAGAGGGCTTACCCGGTGCTCGGGCAGACGCGTCTCCTGACGATGTAATAGTCCAGGAGGCTAAAGATCGGTTTGAACTTTGCGTGCAATGGGAGTCTGACTTTCGCAAGTTGTTCCTCGATGATGTGAAATTCTACAACGGCGACTCGGATAACATGTATCAGTGGCCTGATACAACGCGTAATAATCGCGAGATTGATGACCGCCCCTGCCTTACGATTAATAAGACACGGCAGCATTGTCTACAGATCGTCAATGACTCCCGCCAGCACCCTCCGCAGGCCAAGATTCGCCCCATTGACTCTGGCGCGACGGTAGAGGCCGCAAAATTAATTGACGGATACATGCGGCATGTTGAATACCATTCCAATGCGCAAAGCGCGTACAATACGGCTATGGAGTTTGCGGTAATTGGTGGCATCGGCTACGTTCGCGTGAAGATGAGCTATGCAAACGATGAAACCTTTGACCAGGACATTTTTATTGAACGGGTAAAAGACCCGTTGACTGTGTACCTAGATCCAGATATCACAGAACTCGATGGGTCGGATGCCGATTTTGGCTTTGTATTCGTCGACTACCGGAAAGGCGATTTCAAGCGTAAATATGGTGCGCAGGCTGCTGCCGATGCGCAGTTCACGCTTGGTAACGGTGGCACGTGGCTTGGTAAGGACCACATTCGTGTCGCCGAGTATTTCCGCGTAAAAATGGAGGCTACGGAGATCGCGGCCATTGACGCCGAGCTTATGCCGCAGTTTCCTGGTTTAAAGTCTAATATAATTCTGCAAGGGGATGTAGACCCTGACGTGTGGAAAACTATTAAAGCGCATGCCAAAGGTGACGATGCGCTAATACAGATCCGCAAAGTTGATAAGCGCCGTGTTGAGTGGTTTCTGATTGCTGGCGATCAGATTATTGACCGCCGCGAGTGGCTCGGGCAGTATATTCCTATCGTCCGAGTTGTAGGCGATGAGATGATTATCGACGGCAAGTTAGAGCGCAAGGGTCACACTCGGTCACTCAAAGACCCTCAGCGCATGTATAACTACTGGTCCAGCTCTGCGACTGAGCAGGCTTCTTTGCAGACTAAGGTGCCATATATTGGTGATGCGCAGGCCTTTGAGGGGTATCAACAGTATTGGGATACGGCGCATACAACTAACTATTCATACCTACCGTTTAACGGGAAAGATGATAACGGTAACCCAATTCAGCGCCCAGAGCGTGCGCCGCCTCCGGTCATGGCTCCAGCATATCTTGACGGGGTCAAACTAGCTGCAGGCGAAATGATGATGGCATCGGGACAGTATCAGGCAGTCATGGGGCAGCAGGGCAATGAGACCTCTGGCGTCGCTATCCAGCAGCGGCAGAGGCAGGGGGATAATGCAACGTATCAGTTTATTGACCATCTTTCGATGGCTGTGCGTTTTGTGGGCCGCATTGTGGTTGACCTTATGCCGCATGTACTTGACACGCCGCGCCTGATGCGCATTTTGGGTGAGGACGGTGTTGAGGACTTTATACATATTGACCCCACTGCACAGCAGGCCCATGCCAAGGTACAGGACCAGCAGACGCAAGAGACCAAGCAAGTTCTGAATCCGTCTATTGGACGCTACGACGTGGTATGTGATGTCGGCCCCGCATACGCGACTCGTCGACAAGAAGCATTTGCTGCTATGTCGCAAATTATGAGTCAAAACCAAGAACTTATGGGAAAGGCTGGTGACTTACTCTTCAAAGCCGCCGATTTCCCGATGGCACAGGACATTGCTGAGCGCCTGCATCGCGGAATTCCGCCAAGCCTTTTAGAGGATGGCCCAAATCCACAGGTTCAACAAATGCAGCAGCAGATGCAACAAATGGACCATGCGATTCAGACCTTGTCGGCGGCATTGTTAAAGGCCAAGGACAAGGCAGATGGCACCATGATCCGGGCTAACGCTGATTCATACCGCGCTGAGACTGACCGTGCAAGATTTATTCACGAGGTCGGTATAGACTCGCACCAGGCACAACATGATCTCGCCATGACGATTGTACAGATGGCGCAGCAACAGCAGGCTCAACAGCAAGCAGATTTACAGCAAGATCAATCACAAGCAAGTAATCCGCCGACTGGCCAACAACTACAACCCGCCTCGGCGGCACCTCTACAATAAGGACCTAATACCATGTCAAACTTTCGCGGCGTCGAAACCGACAACCCACCAGTAATAGGACAGGTGGCAGCAGCTAGCTTTTGCCAGGCAATGGCCTCTACGGGTATTACCACGGTAGGCAATGGCACGCTTACCGCCGCCGCAATCGTGGGTGGAGTCATCAACCGTTCTGGTCCTACTGGAGCATTCAGTGACACAACTGACACCGCCCAAAATATTTTAGCCAAGATTGGTCTTATCGGACCTGGTCAAGGGTTCTACTTTACAATCAATAACAATAGCTCGTACACCCAAACCCTCTTAGCTGGCACCGGTGTGACATTGGCAGGCGTTACTTCGCTAGCTACTGCAACATCTCTTGAATTACAGTGCATTTGCACGACTACTACGAACCCCGTAGCTGTAACCATTACCGGTTTTAACGTCATTACTGGCACAGGATTGCTGCAATCTGCAACAAACACAGCAGTTGGTAATAGTGCGCTTGGCTCCGTTACCACCGGCACAAAGAACTCAGCTGTAGGTGCTTCATCACTGGCAAACGTCACTACCGGGGCCAATAATGTAGCAGTTGGTTACCAGGCAGGGCAGGCCATTACGACCGGTATCCACAACGTGGCAGACGGCTCATCTGCTGGCACAGCTCTGACTACCGGCAATGATAATACGCTGGTTGGGTATCAAGCTGGCCTAGCACTGACTACGGCTATTGACAACGTGGCTGTCGGCTCTCAGGCCCTAGCAGTCGCAGTCTCAACTGTGTCTAACGTGGCAATCGGCTTTAAGGCCTTGAACGCAACTACCACAGGTGACAACAACACGGCAATCGGAACCAACGCATTATTGGTCAATACGGTAGGTGCTAGGAACGTGGCTATCGGCACAGGTAGTCAGATCGCTGCTACCACAGGAAATGACTGTGTAGCCGTAGGATACAATGCTATGGCGGCAATTACTACAGGGGTCAATAATACCGCAATCGGCTCGCAAACCTTGGCCACCGCAGTCAGTACCATTGCTAACACAGCCGTGGGTTTCAAAGCACTAAACGCGGCAACGACTGGCGATAACAACACGGCGCTCGGCACCAACACACTTTTGGCTAGCACCGTCGGGGCACGAAACACAGCTGTCGGCAATGCAGCCTTAACAGCTTCGACCACGGGTAATGACTGTGTGGCAGTCGGCCACCTAGCCCTGACCGCTGCAACTACCGGCGTGAACATGACAGCTGTTGGTTCACAAGCGTTGGCGGCAGCAGTCTCAACCGTCAGCAACACCGCAGTGGGATTTAAAGCCGGGTTTGCCTTGACAACCGGGGATAACAACACAGTTGTCGGAACCAATGCCCTCATCACCTCAACGGTCGGTGCTCGCAACACGGCAATCGGTACACTAACCCTGACCTTAGCCACTACTGGAAACGACTGCACGGCAGTCGGGTACAATGCCTTGGCCGCAGCAACCACAGCAGTCAACAATACCGCCGTAGGATCTCAGGCCTTGGCAGGCACAGTCAGCACAATTGCTAACACCGCTGTTGGGTTTAGTGCGGGCAAGGCGCTGACTACAGGGGACCAGAATACGGCCGTAGGAACGAATGCGCTGATTGCATCAACAGTCGGTTCGCGGAACACGGCGCTGGGTAACGCAGCATTGACCGCTTCGACAACCGGCAATGACTGTACGGCAGTAGGGCACCTGGCAGGTACCGCGCTCACTACCGCGATCAACAACACGGCTGTTGGTTCCCAGGCTCTTGCTACAGCAGTCTCAACCGTGGGTAACACTGCGGTAGGTTTCAAGGCGCTTAATGCTACAACCACAGGAGATCAGAATACGGCTGTAGGGGTCAACACCTTGCTCATCGCCACTGTAGGTGCCCGTAACGTGGCAGTGGGAACGAATGCGCTTAGTGTGCTGACGACAGGGACCGATAATATCGCTGTCGGTGGGCATGCTACTGCGGCGAATGCAGCATTGGGTAGCGTGACGACTGGCGTGCAGAACACGGCTGTAGGGGTCAATGCCGGGTCAAATATTACTACCGGCTCCAATGTGACCTGTATCGGGTATGGCGCGCAGGCTTCTGGAGCTACCGCCACTAATGAGATTGACCTTGGAAATACTTCAGTGGCAACGATTCGCGCTCAGGTGACTTCAATCACTGGATACTCAGACCAACGTGATAAAACCGGTATTCGTGATCTTCCAGTTGGCCTTGATTTCGTGCGCGAGCTTAATCCAGTTGGATTTAAATACGATATGCGCCGTTGGTATGAAGACGGCAAGCCAGATGGTTCAAAGGCCTCGGTATTATACGAGGTCGGTTTTATTGCTCAACAGGCTCAAGCCGTAGTTGATAAATTTGACGCGCAATGGATGCGCTTGGTTGACGATGAAAACCCAGATCAACTATCTATGACCTACGGCCGACTTATTCCTGTGTTAGTTCAGGCAGTTAAAGACCTCGCTAATGAGTTAGACCATGTACGTAACCTGGCAGGAGTCTAAGATGCGCAGGGTCATGATCGGCACACCGTGCCATGATGGTAAGACCGATGTTTGGTACAACGATGCCCTCAACGGCACGTTGCGCCAGGCGCTGTCTCATGGTGTTGAACTGCACGTAGTTTACATCAGCTATGACTCCTTGGTGCAACGTGCCCGTAATGACCTAGTACGTTTGGCCTTGCACCATGGATTTGATGACCTGGTGTTTATTGACGCAGATCAGGGATGGGAGCCAGAGCAGTTTTATAAATTGCTGTCCCATCCGATTGGCGTGGTCGGTGCTGCGGTACCGAAAAAGTCCGATACAGAGATATATAACGTGCGAATCAATGACCTTAAAGGACTTAAGTTTGACAAGGCTATACCAGCACTGATTGAGGTCGATGGAATTGGTACCGGTATGCTCCGCCTTTCACGCGGAGCACTTCAGGGCTTGTGGGACTCATCAACGCCCTATATGAATGAGGGCCGCGAGGGTCGTTGGATCTTTGATGTGAAGATCGTCGACGGCCAACTAGTCAGTGAAGACAATGTGGTATGCACAAAACTTAAGAACTTGGGGTTTTCAGTCTATGTGGACCGCACGATCACATGTTCCCATGTAGGGCCAAAGAAGTGGGTAGGCGACTTTGATGCCTACCTAGAAAAGCATTTTTCGTAAACGTAGCGGCGCGTTCACACCGTGTAAATTATCTTGGAGATTTAAGCCATGAATACTGAAACAACGCCAGAATTACCCGTGACTCAGACGGATGAGCGCATGACCATCGCGACCCATGCACCGGAGGATTTGCCCGTAGATGTATCGGACTCAGGCACCGAAACCACAGTAGTACCCGCAGTATCTGAAAATGCAACCGCACCTATTGTTAAACCAACCAAGGCCCCATGGTACCAAGCACGCATCAACGAGCTTACTCGTGAGCGACGTCTAGCTGAAGAGACAAGGGACCGTGAGGTTAGCCGCCTGTCTGCCGAACTGGAGATTGCACGCGGCACAAGATTGCCAGATTCAAATGCACAGGCATCTAACCCTGCAGATATTGATAGATTGGTGCAAGAACGGGCAACTACGATTGCCCATCAACAGACTTTCAACAATGCTTGTGACCGTCTTTATGAAGCAGGTAAAAGTGCTTTTAAGGGGTCAGACGGTCAAATATCTTTTGATGCAGCTCTAGCCCAATTGGGCCAACTAGGGGAAATGCCGCCAACGCTTTTAGAGGCCGTAACGGAATTGCCTGATGATATTGGACCGCGTGTTATGTATCAACTAGGAACTGACCTAGACCTAGCATCTGAGTTGTTGCGGTTATCACCTACCAAATTGGCCGTGCGATTGGCCTCGTTGGGAAATGAATTAAATAAACCATCTATTAAACCAGTGTCCCGAACACCTGCCCCTATCACACCAATTTCCGGGGTAGGAGTTAATGACAGTCTAGCGGGGGTATCAATTGATGCCTTCATGGCCCGTCGTAACCGAGATGCGCCAATTAGAAAGTAAGGTGAATTAAATGAGTAACACGATCCTAACCATTGACATGATCACACGCGAGGCTTTGCGTTTGTTCAAGAACTCCAATGCGTTCTTGAAGTCAATTGACCGCCAATACGATGCTGATTTTGCCCGCTCTGGCGCTAAGATCGGTTCCTCATTGCGTATTCGCCTGCCGAATGACTTTACAGTGCGCCGTGGCCCCGCTGCCTCGATCCAAGGCACGAATGAAACGAAGGTCAGCCTCGTGATGGCGAACCAGGTAGGGGTCGATATCCAGTTCAGCTCTGCTGAGCGGTCGTTATCCTTAGATGACTACTCTGAACGCGTGTTGATGCCCGCGATTAACAATATCGCGGGCACCGTAGCTGCAGATATCATGGGGGCCTTCGATGGTCTCGTGCCGGCCTCAACATTGTACTCAGACCAGCAACAATCTTGCTCCGGTCTTTCAGCTAAGTTTGACGGGTCAAATAATATTCTGACCCCTGATATCGACACTTATTTGGGTGCTGGTGCCGTCCTTGACCAAAACTCAGCCCCTGGTGGTCGACGCAAGATATTGCTTGATCCGATCTCGCAGGCTCGTATTGTTGGCTCTCTGGCCGGCCTCTTCAACCCTTCGACAGGCTTATCTGAGCAGTACATGACCGGGCAAATGAAGAACGCCCTTGGCTTTGACTGGATGATGGACCAGACGACATTACAGCACACTACGGGTGCCTATGTCACAAATCCGACGGTATCAGGCGGCTCGCAGACCGGCACTACATTGACCATTTCCGCCCTGTCCGGTCCGGTCATTGCCGGCGACACGTTCACTATTGCAGGGGTCTACGCTGTAAACCGCGTGACAAAACAGACATCAGCCTCGCTACAACGCTTCGCGGTACAGGCCAATGCTGCGACTGGTGCAACTTCACTGTCAATCTACCCTGCGCTTACCCCCCCGGTTGGCGGTAGTCCGGTGCAGTACCAGACCGTCACTGCGTCGCCAATCAACGGTGCTCAAATCACATTCGATTGCAACTCCGGTGCCCAGTACCGGATGAATGTCGCGTATGTTCCAGAGTGCGTAACGATGGTAACCGCCGACCTGGAAATTCCACGTGGTGTACACGAGGCCTATCGTGAGACTTACGATAATTTGTCTATGCGTATCGCTACATCCTGGAACGTGCAGAGTGACCAATTTATCACGCGTATTGACATTCTCTATGGTTATAAACTGCTTCGTCCTGAATGGGCTGTGCGTATTCCCGATAAGGTCTAAACTGGTCTAGTCGGTCTAAATGCCGGGTGGCATGCTGCCACCCGGGTCAAGGTGCCACCCGGGTCAAGGAGAAAAAGAATGTCAGGTTATAAAGTAAGTGGAACGCAATCGACGCCATTTGTTGAGTTCCCAAAATATGTATACCACGCCACGCTGCCAGCGGTGGTCGTTGAGAACCGTGAGGCGCAGAATGCGCTCGGCGAGGAATGGCATGATGCACCGGCAGGTAATGTGGTAGCTGGTGCGCCTACAACAATATCGCCAGATTTTGTGGAGTTTCCAAAGTGGAAATACCATATAGATGGCACTGACGTCGTAGTAGACACCGCGGAAGATGAGCAGGATCTTGGGGCTGGATGGTATAACTCTCGGCAGGCTGCAAAAGAGGCTACGCATCGTCCCAACGCCGCGATCATTGAAGCTGTGCAGTTGGGGGAAAATGTAGACCTCACTCAGCTAACTTACGCCGAATTACGCGAACTTTGTCGGGAGAGTGGCATTGAGGTTAAATCAGGTTGGCGCGCGAGTCGGTTAATTGAGGCCATTCAAGAACATCAAATAGCTAACACGGCTGAGTCGGCCTAACTAGAGGGGGTCGGTATGTCAGACGTTATTCAAAGTGTTCCAGATACCCAAAACAATCTCCCTCGGTTATATAAGGACATTTCGGGAAATGACAGTTACTTTGCGCAGGTAATGGCAGTGGAGAGTGTAGCAGCCCCTGCTAAAATAGGGGTCAGTCAAAGCGGTTCTGTCAATGGAACAGGGGGGCAGGTCGTTGTGCCTGGCGGAGTATTTAGCTCACAGGTCACAGTGCAGAACACCGACCCGCTCAATGTTCTATACCTGTCGTTTAATACTCCAGCGACTACGAATGACATAGAATTGCTGCCTACCGCCTCATACACCTTTCCTTTCGGGCTGGCGAATAGTCTGTATGGGCTTAGCAATAGCGGAACTACCAAATTTGCAGCAATTGGAAGCTAACATGAAAATTATTCACGCGTTATTATTAGTTGCAGGTAGCTTGTTTAGCTCGATCGCCACAGGCCAAATTACGCCCCCACAAATTCAAGTACCGGTATCGTCAGCACAAGGCGGAACGGGCAATGCAAACTCTGGTTCAATCATGTTCAACCAGAACATTCAATTTAATGGACCAGGTGGCACTACTTGGACAGGTCCGTATCTAGCAAGAACGGATATCGCTCAGACATTTCAGCAAAACCAAAACTTCGCCAATGGCGGGTCGTGGGGATCTACCGGAATTCTGAACACAAAAATTAACGGTAACACGTTGTCTACCGGAACCGGTACTTTGGCACTGGGGGCTGGTAAAACTACAACATTTGACCACACATCTACATTTACGACAACTGATGCACAGACCTATACTTTCCCCACAACCAGCGCAACGTTGGCTCGTACCGATGCCGCTCAGACCTTTACTGGAGGGCAGACCTTCAATAACGGGGCAAGCAATGTTGCACTGACACTGCAAACCTCGGCGGGTGCGCCATACATTAATTTCCAGCCAGCCTCAACCCATACCTACTGGCTAATAGGGTGTCAGTTCAACCTCAACAATGGCTGTGAAATTACTCCTTCGACGTCTGTTGGGGGCAGCACGTTTTCAACTCCAGTGGTGTCGGTATTGACAACTGGGGCCAGTGTAACAGGAACATTTGCGGCGTCTGGGGCTGTCACAATGCCTGGTCTCGCTTCGTCAAGTTCGGCTACTACCGGATCGATGTGTTGGACAACGTCCACAGGTAATATTACGATTGACACCACCCTAGCCTGTCTCTCGTCTACCCAACGTGTAAAAAAGTTGATCCATGACTTAGACGGTTCATTAAATACTATCATGGCCCTGCGCCCGGTCCACTATGAACTTAAAAAAGAGAATAACCCACTTGGTCTTGGTGAGCAAGTTGGCTTAATCGCCGAAGAAGTGCAGAAAGTTGATGACCGATTGGTTGGAAAATTCCCAGATGGTACAGTCGCCGGTGTTCGATACATGCAGCTTACTGCCGTTCTTGTTGGCGCGATACAAGCGCAAGAGCGGCATATAAGAGAACTGTGGGTGGTAGCTATATTTGCGTGCATAAGCGCTATATCATGCTTATTTATAATGGCACGAAAAGTTTAAAGACCTAATATGTCAACCCAAGCACTCCCCTTCAATGTTGCCAGGATGATTAACTTGGCCGCTAAAAACGCCGGTATTCTAGGCGTAGGTCAGGCATTGCAGCCAGATGATGTGCAAGACATTTTTGATACGCTCAACTTGTTGCTGGCAGAGTGGTCTAACAATCGCCTGGATGTATTCCAGTTGATCGATGTAACCTTCCCATGCACCGGGGCGCAGTCCTATACAATCGGTGTCGGCGGGGATATTAATACGCCTTGGCCGAAGCAAATCGAAAGTGCGGAATTCACGCAGAATGGGGTTGTATATCCTTTGAGAGTTATCCACTCTCATGAGGACTTCAAATCGCGCATTGCTCTTCCGACATTGGCCTCATTTCCTGAGTATATTTTCCTTGACACGGCCTATCCACTGGGTAATCTCTATGTGTGGCCGGTGCCAAATAGTATTTACACGGTGACTATGCAGATCATGCTGGTGTTGCCGGCGTTCAGCTATTTGACCGATACACCAAACTTGCCCCCCGTGTACAGCAACGCCTTACTCTACGAGTTGGCCGTTAGGATATGCACATTATTTTCATTCCCTGTTAGCCGTGACTTGGCATTCCGTCGCGCAATGGCGGTCAAGGCAATGCAGCGGCCAAATACGCAAATTGGTATGCTGGCGATTGATGCCACGTTACTCCGCAAGGGGCACTACAACATTTATGCGGACCGGTCCACATGAAACTGACCCTACAAGGAGGTTTTTATCAGGCCCGCAGTGTCATCGCTGATGCACAGCGCTGCCTCAATCTGTACCCCGAGGCCAACAAACAAGATTCTAAGTCTTCGGTAACGACCTATCCACGTCCTGGCCTACGCTATATAGGTGTAGCGCCCAATAATCTTCCTGAGCGGTGCAAATACGCAGCGACGGATGGAACGTTGTATACTGTACATGGGAATATGGTCTACCTTGTTACAGATGCAGGAGTCTACACTGTCATGGGCCAGCTTACGACCTCCACAGGCCCCGTGTCAATGTGTGACAATGGTCTTGATGGTGGTGATATGATGATCGTGGTCGATGGCACAAATAATGGGTTCAGTTTTCAACTTGGGGTACCTGCCACCTGGCAGCTTATTACCGATCCGGGATTTTCAGGTGGGAATTTCGTAGTCTTTATCGACGGTTATTTCATTTTAAATTCTCCGAACACTAACCAGTTTTATATCTCTGACATCAACGCCGCAACTTTTACCATCCTGCCAAACTTTGCCAGCAAGGCGGGTGGCGCGGATACTCTGCGCGCTATAGCCGCGATGCACCGTGAACTTTGGTTGTTTGGCGATAAAACAACCGATATCTATTATGATACGGGAGCATCTGACTTCCCCTTCGGTATTATGCCTGGCGTGTTCATCCAGCAGGGCATTGCTGCCACATATAGCGTGGCACGGTTTGACATAAAACTTTTCTGGCTCGGACAAGAAAATAGTGGTCGCCTTATCGTGTTCATGGGCATGTCCTACAATGCGGTACGTGTTTCAACGCACGCGATTGAAGAAGTCTTAGCACAATATGAGGTTGTCTCCGATGCGGTCGGTAGCATCGCCCAGGTAGAGGGGCACCCATTCTACGTTTTGACGTTTCCGACAGCCAACGCAACCTGGGTCTATGACATGGCTGAGCAGGAATGGCACGAGCAGGCATACACCGACAATAACGGCATTGAAAATGCCGTGCTGCCATTGTTTTATGCGCAGGCGTATGGGTCCATTTATTGCGGCGACCGCACCAACGGCAACCTATACGTGCTAGACCCTGATACCTTCACGGACAACACCCAGCCAATCGTGCGCCTGCGGTCATTCCCTACACTCGATGATGACGTGCGGATTATCTACGATAAGCTGGTTCTTGACATGTCTGCTGGCCAAGGCCTGCCAACGGGAGATTACGCCGCGCCGCAGGTCAGCCTGCGCTGGTCCGACGACGGGGGCAATACGTGGGGAGAGGCTGTTGAGATCGCATTGGGTGCCCAGGGCGCTTTTCAAACACGCCCGACGCTCTGGAGAATGGGTTATGGCCGTCGGCGCGTCTATGAGGCGTCCTGGTCAGTTCCAGCGGATGTTGCGTTAAACGGCGCATGGCTAGAGTTTAGGAAGGGGATGTCATGAGTACCAGCCTGAATGCTAACTTTCCTCAGTTTAACGTCTCCCCCATGACCGTCAACCTGCAGACGGGTCAATGTGCATGGGATCCGGCGTGGTTCCGGTTTTTGATAAACTTGTTTCAACGCACGGGTGGCACACTGGGACAGGATCCAACTGAAATAGAATATGCTGAAATTCAGTCTACCCGCCCTGGTATGCTCCCACAAGGACTGTCTGATGAGCCGATAGTAGCTTCAACGACGCCTGACCTAGGTCGTGCGCTAGCTGCTCTAGCCGACCAGGTGGCAACAATGCGGCCGACACCGGTTCCCCGGTTGGTTCTGGCGCGCGCGATCTACCCAGCTCTAACATTAATTCAACTCTGGGTTGGTGCGGTTGGCAGCATCCCTACTGGGTGGCAGCTCTGTGACGGAACAAATGGTACTCCAAACATGGAAAACCTATTTGTAATTGGTGCTGGCGGTACCTACGCCGTGGGCGCGACAGGGGGCAGCACAACGATTTCCGCTGACCAACTTCCAGCGCACACGCATGGTTATGACAAGGCTACAGCAACCACACTTAGCACATTCGCGGTGACCGGCGCTGCCACGGCTGTAGTCAGTCTAACGCAGACGGACACGCCAAGTGATGCTAATACCCCGGTTGGGGCGCCGTACCTACCTCCGTACTATGCCGTGGCGTATATCATCAACACCGCGATCTATACGGTAATCACTAACGCGGAGATTCGAGAATAATGGCTTATTCATACCAAAAGTGGTTCGCCCCTGTAGTAATCCCCAATAGCGCGACGCTTATCGCTACAGTACCGGCTAACCCAACGACAACGATACTGCTTAACGGGCGTGTACGCGTGACAAACAATACGACGGGGCCTATCGCGGCGACGCTCTGGGCTGTACCGGCGGCAGGCGGTACAGGTGCCGGAAATATCTTGATTAATGCGGTCTCAATTGCACAAAATGACTGGCTCGATACTGACCTGCCGGAAATGGCAGCGGGTGACATGCTCTACGCCGAGGCAGGTACGGCCAGCGATCTGACGATTCATTTTATGAATGGGGTATTTCACTCATGATGCACGAATTATCGTTAATCGGCGACCTGGCAACGGCCTCGTCTAGCATCGACACTTTAGAGCGCGCACTGTTGGAGATGCCGCAGGCACCTATCAAGACGGCTCATCGATTCCTCCCTGGCCTCTATGAGCGCACGATTACAATCCCGCCGTGGACCGTGCTTACCGGCGCGGAGCACCTGACAGACTATCGCGTGCGCATTGAGCGAGGTACTATTGCGGTGACTACCGATGACGGGGTTAAGATGCTCGTCGGTCCATGCGAATTTAATTCCAGGGCCGGTACACGTCGCGTAGGCCGGGTGTTGGGCGAAGAGGTCGTCTGGATAGACATCTACAACAATGAGGATAATGGTACCGATATCACCGCAATAGAGTCCCGTATCTATGCTGTACCAACCTGCGGACTTGGCGAAAACCGGGTTGGCGCTGATATCGCACGAGATCGGAAAGACTTTGAAAAGTTCATGGGCCAGATTGGATTATCACAGCAGGAGATGGATGAGATTGTGAAGATTGAACATGACCTAATTCCAATGCCCGATGGATACGGGGTTGAGCTACGAGATTCACAAATACATGGCACTGGGCTTTTTGCACTGCGTGAGTTTGAGACAGGCCAGGTTATTTGTCCAGGTCGTTTGAGTGGGAAGCGCACCCCTGCTGGCCGCTTTATCAATCATTCATTGGTTCCAAACACGACCGCAGTGAAAGAAGGAGATGACATATGGGCCTGTGCCTTGAAAAAAATTCAGGTCAATGAGGAAATCCTTATTGATTATCGCATGTCGATGCGTGTCAACTTTGGGTTGACGATAGAGGGAGAGATGCCATGTCAGGTTGGGTAGCAGGAGCTATTGTTGTTGGAGGCGTTGCAGGCGCAGCGATTAGCGCGAATGGTGCAGAGTCTGCGGCGCAGACGCAGGCCAATGCAGCCAATAACGCGTCGAATAACACCATGAACATGTTCAACACGGAAAACGCGAATCTCCAACCCTTCACGTCACTGGGTACGGGATCGATCAATGCGTTGACCCAAGCTATGGGATATAACCCTACATATAATTCCAGCGGAAATTTAACAGGTTTATCGGAGAATTCTAGTAGCCCGCTAAACCAGACTTTCAACTTTAACGCATCAAACCTACAAAACTACCCTGGTTACCAGTTCGCCATGCAGCAGGGACTACTAGGCGTGAACAACTCAGCTGCCGCACGTGGCCTTGGAACTTCAGGAGCAGACGTTAAAAATGCAGCCGGTTATGCGACTGGTCTAGCAAGTCAAACGTATGGGCAAGCCTACAACCAGGCGCAACAAACTTTCCAGACTAACTACAATGCGGCGGCGAACAACGCAAGTCGCGTGGCGGGCCTTGTGCAGGCCGGGCAGAACTCTGCGGCACAGCAGGCCACCACCGGGTTAGCTTCGGCGCAAAATGCGGGTAACTTCTCCACCTCAGCGGCAGCGGCACAGGCTGCTGGCACCGTGGGCACCGCAAACGCCTTAACAAGTGCTATAGGCAATACTACCAACAGTGCACTACAGTATAATATGATCAACAACGCGCAGAATAACCAGCTCGTCCCGCTAAATGGCGGATGGACAACGCAGGGCCAAGTTAACCAAGCTGCTGGTGGCATATCTGACATGCTGGCAGGGGGCGACTAACATGGCAATCGACCCATCTATCAGCCTCGGGATTAAACCGGTTGAGCCACCAAACCTGC
>NZ_CBAZRM010000022.1:0-23554 GCF_964834465.1 Jezberella sp. | reverse complement strand
GTCGACGCCGTAAACGCGCTTGCGCTCACGCTGCCGTCTTTGCCGACGACAATGCCATTCGGATTAACCAGCACCACCTGACCGTTCGAGCTCAGCTGGCCCATGATCTGGCTGGGGCTATTGCCTGTCACCCGATCCAGTTGCACGCTCTTGGCGCTAGGTTGAACAATATTGACCTTCGCACCAGCGCCGATATCGAAGCTGGTGAAATTGACGACAGCAAGATCTGTCGTCTGCGTCAGCGTTAACGTGTTGCCTGATTTATTAAACGAGACTTTACCCTGAGATACCGAGCCGCCTTTGGGCAACGCATTGGGCGCTGGCGCGGCCCCCCAAGCACTCATGACAATGGCAAATGACGTGGCCACTGCACCGCAAATATCTCTGGCGAGCGTGAGGCTTGTACCTAGGGCGCTAGACCCATTGCGATTTCGTCCAGCGGGCGAAACATTTGATGCGGTTTCGCAGACGACGATATAGCGGTTGCAGCTTCTTGAGAAGATGACTTTGTGCGAATTTTTGTTCATGTGCTCGCCCCTATTCGTTGCTACAAAACTACGTGATTAATCTGAAATCTAACGACTGCAGTAGTTCCCGTTAGTGGTGATCGATCCGTCAGCACTCAGCTTCTGGGCGACTACCTAATAGACACTTATCCCTAAGAGGATCTTGTCTTATGGACTATATGAGCTTATTGGCCAAGCGCATACGGCAAAATAAGCAGGCTTTTACATGCCATTTCTCAAATTTCCTTAGATCCATGCTTTTTGGTTATTTATAAAGAATATTTAGCTATATTCTTTTCATCAACGCCGCTTCAAAAGCGAGGCTGCAACTGGGGATAGCAACAGACAGAACGAGAGGCAAACGTTCAATCCTGTGTGCTTGCTAGTGAAGAGAGATGGCGAACCGTTTGACCTGCTTCGAAAGTACAGGGTGGCTGACTCTATGTACGGTGGGTGACTGCACGATGCACCATGCCGCGTAAACTAACGATAACAACACTTCCACGATGGCGCTTCGAATGAAAATGCTGGCTTGGTGGAAACTCATCAAAAATCATCCCCTCACCCGCATTGGCCCAGGCTTTGTTACTGGCGTCGCTGACGACGATCCAAGTGGCATTGTCACGTATTCCCAGGCAGGTGCTCAGTTCGGGCTAAACATGCTGTGGACGATGCCACTTGCCTATCCCTTAATGTCGGCCATTCAAGTCTTGTGTGCCCGAATGGGGCGGGTCACTGGGCGCGGTTTGGCATCAAACATAAAAACCATCTTTCCGCCCATTGTGCTCGTCAGCCTTGTTACTCTTTTACTGCTCGCGAATATTTTGAACATTGCCGCTGACTTGGCAGCGATGGGAGAAGTTGCTGCACTGGTCACCGGTCTGAACTGGCATCTCATGACCGCCCTGTTCGTCTTTATCACCTTGATTCTGCAAATTCTGTTGCCCTACCACCGTTATGTGTATTTTTTAAAATGGCTAACCTTATCGCTCTTGGCGTATGCAGCGGTCTTGATCACCGTGCATGTGCCGTGGGATGAAGTTGCCTGGCGTACCTTTTTCCCCTCGTTTGAGCTCAGTGCGAGTGCTGCCGCTGTCGTCGTCGCTATTTTCGGGACAACCATCAGCCCCTATCTGTTCTTTTGGCAAGCGTCCCAAGAAGTCGAGGAGATGAAGCTACATCATCAAGCGCATTTGTTGCTTGAGAGTGACGAATCTGCAAAGTCTGAATTGACCAGAATTAAATGGGATACCTGGGGTGGCATGTTCTACTCGAATCTGGCTGCCTATTTCATCATTCTAGCCACCGCAGTGACCTTGCACACTGCTGGCATCCACGATATCACCACGGCAGCACAAGCCGCCTCTGCGCTCAAACCGCTTGCTGGCGGGTTAGCTTATTGGCTATTTGCAGCCGGCATACTGGGCGTTGGCCTAATCGGTGTCCCGGTGCTGGCAGGGTCGGCGGCCTACGCTGTCGCTGAAGTATTTAATTGGCGCTCTAGCCTTGAAGATAGCCCTACTCAAGCGAAAAAGTTCTACGCCGTGATTGCATGCAGTGTTCTTGTTGCGTTGGGGATTCAATATTCACCGATTAGCCCCATGAAGGCGCTCTTTTGGAGCGCCGTGGTTAACGGGGTTGCCGCCGTCCCCTTGATGGTGGTGATTTTGCTGTTGTCTGCAAAGCCCTCAGTGATGGGGCCCTTTACTGCATCCAAATCTATGCTTATTTTAGGCTGGATCGCCTGCGCCATCATGGGCGCTGCAAGTGTCTGGATGTTTATCGGCTAAGCAAAAAGACAGTACTTTTTAGGCAACGTTGCTTCAATTCATCTCAATACACGCTCGGAGCGATAGCTATTTCAACGCCTTCACCAAGGCATCAAACTGGGCATGAAGCGATCGATCGTGCGGGGTCACTTGGGGTATCGGCTTTGAAATCCCTAACAACTGATAAACAGCCATCTGCGCGACGCGCACGGAAAACTCAACCGTAAAGACCGTGTCTTGCGGAATTTCCACGAACTGGCTGATAAAGGCGAAGTTCTTGGTGTTGGGCGGCACCGGTAGTGGTCTATCGCCCAAGGCGCGGGGCATGAACATGCTGGTGATATAAGGCATGCGGCACGGGATACAGTTGGCGTGTGTGACCGTTTCTGGATCGAAGCGTAGATGGCCGCAAAGCTCTTGTAGCAATTGCGCCCCATTGCAATCGGCCATCGCCTTCCGCGCAATGGGCACCCAGATTGTTCAGCGCATCGAGGTCGCCATTATCTGCAGCCACCTGAAACCAGTACACAGCCCGTTGCTTGTCCTGTTCGACCCCACGCCCGTCGTCGTAGGCATTTGCCAAATGGAACTGTGCACTAGCGTCACCCTGTTCTGCTGCCTGAGTTAACCAATAGACGGCTTTCTCAAGATCTTCGTCAACACAGATATCTTCAAAGCAGCCATCCTCGTAGGCCTCAGCCAGTATCATCTGTGCGTAGACGTCGCCACCCTCTGCTGCTTTCGTATACCAGTAAAATGCCAGCTCGAAATCCTGCTCAACCTCGTCCCCGTCGCGATAAAACGACGCTATCATCGACTGGGCTTGGGTGTGCCCCTGCTCTGCTGCCTTCAGAAACCAGTGAGCAGCGAGTGCATAGTTGATTTCACCGTACTCGCCCTTGCTATACATACGTGCCAGCATGTATTGTGAAAAAGGGTGCTCCTTTTTGGCGGCCGCTTCAAAAAGCTGCCCAGCTTTCGCGAGATCCTTTGCAACGCCATAGCCTGAGTAATATAGCCAGGCTAATTGCCCTGTGGCATCCGCGTCGCCGTCCAACGCTTGTTGTCGTTCAGCTTCAGTAATATTCGAAATTTTCTCTACCGAATCTATCATTTACTTAGTTCCCGACCGTCAAAAAAAACAACACCACTCAGCCCGTATTTCTTAAACCTGCCGAAATGCCGTTAATCGACAGATGGATGCCAAGTCGCACACGCTCATCAGATTGTCCTTCCCGATTACGTCTGATCAATTCAACCTGCAAATGATGCAGCGGATCAATATAAGGAAAGCGATGTCGAATAGAACGAGCCAACGCCGGATTGTTCGCTAAGCGTTGCGTTTCACCTGTGATGAGGGAAATCATTTCGGCTGTTTTTATCCACTCTGCTTCAATCACCGAAAAGATAGTCTGGCGAAGTTCAACATCGCCCACCAGGTCGCTGTAACGCGACGCTAGCGCCAAGTCGCTCTTGGCGAGCACCATATCGATGTTGGACAATAGCGTCTTAAAAAAGGGCCACTCTCGCACCATCTGCTTTAGCAGGGCGAGTGGTTCAGGCTGATCTTGTCGCGTCGGTCGATTCAGAAAAGCTTGAACGGCAGAGCCAAAGCCGAACCAACCAGGCAGCGTCAATCGGCACTGGCCCCAGCTAAAACCCCAGGGGATTGCTCGTAAATCGATTATCTTTTGATTCGCTTTACGAGAGGCCGGCCGAGAACCCAAGTTCAGCTCGGCAATTTCTCGAATGGGGGTTGCTGAAAAAAAGAATTCATCGAAACCAGGTGTCTCATACACCAAGCGTCGATAAGCGGCCATGCTCGTTTGAGAGAGTTGTGCTGCCGCTTCCAGAAAATTATCCGGGATGGTTTTACTCGACGGCAATAGCGTCGCTTCCAAGGTCGCCGCGACCAGCGTTTCTAAATGACGGCGACCAATCTCTGGGTTCGCATATTTAGAGTTAATGATTTCGCCCTGCTCGGTCAAGCGAATTTGACCTCTTACTGTCCCAGACGGTTGAGCCAAAATGGCTTGGTAACTTGGGCCACCGCCCCGCCCGACAGTACCGCCTCGTCCATGAAACATTCTTAAGCGCATGCCATGACTCACGGCTAGCCCATCAAACACGTCAACTAACGCAATCCCCGCTAGGTAGAGCTCCCAATTGCTAGTGAAGATCCCGCCATCCTTATTGCTATCCGAATAGCCCAACATGATGTCTTGCTCACCACCAGACCGCTGCATCATGTCAGCAATACCAGGCAAGGCGTAAAACTGATGCATGATGGGTGCTGAGTTACGCAAATCCTCAATGGTTTCAAATAGCGGCACAGTGATGAGATCCACCACAGCCTCGTCACTTAACGAGCCGCGCAGCAATCCGACCTCTTTTTGCAGCACCAAGACCTCTAGCAAATCACTGACCGATTCTGTATGGCTGATGATGTAGTGCCGGATCGCCTCTGAGCCGTATATGATTCGCGACTGAAATGCTTCTTCAAAAATAGCTAGCTCTGCAGTGGTGTGGTCAGAATACGCGAAGCGCTGAATACGCAAAGGTCTGGGATCTTTCAATATTTGTAATAACAAGGCCTGCTTGCTCTTTTCGTCAAGATCGACGTAACTGGCTTCTAGCTGCGCCACCGTCAATAATTCAGCAATGACTTTCTCATGTTGATCTGAGCTCTGACGCAGGTCAACTGCTGCCAAATGAAAACCAAACACCTCAACGGCGCGAATCAACGGTTGCAGTCGTTGTTTGGCTAACGCCTCTGCGCGATGACTCAGCAGAGACACCTCAATCACTTTTAAGTCAGCCAAAAAACTCATGGCATCTGGATACGGATTTTGCGGTGCAACCGCATGGCGCGCGGCATCGCCTCCCGTCAAGGTTTTCAAGGTTGCCGCGAGGCGTGCATACATGCCCGTCAATGCGCGTCGATAGGGTTCGTCGATACGATGCGCATTGGTGTCAGGAGAGCTTTCCGCCAGTGCAAGCATGTCGGGCGTAAAGTCAACCAACATTGCCGAAAGCGATAGCTCGCTACCTAAGTAATGTACTTCGGTAAGGTAATGGCGCAAGACAACCTCTGCCTGACGCGTCAACGCAAGCTTAAGCGTTTGAGCATTCACATTGGGATTGCCATCCCGATCACCGCCGATCCATTGACCCATGCGCAAGAACGAGGCGAGCGATTGGTGACCCAGGGCAGCTTCCAGAGACGCGTAAATTTTGGGGATCTCACGCAAAAACGTCGATTCGTAATAACTTAAGGCATTTTCAATTTCGTCTGACACCGTCAGTTTCGAAAAACGCAGTAGCCGAGTCTGCCATAGTTGCATCACCCGAGCGCGGATCCGTTCTTCATTGGCCGCCAGCTCACGCGGTGCTAAGGCATCTTGGTCGATATTGACCGCCGCCGAACGAGCCTTGATTTCATCACGCAGCTGCAATAGCCGCGCAATCTCGCGCTCGGTGCTTAGAATACTTTGGCGCTGTACCTCGGTTGGATGTGCAGTCAGCACGGGCGACACGAAGCTTTGCGACAAACTGAGAGAAATGCCCTCGTCACTGATGCCCGCTGCGCGCAATCGTCGCAGAGCAACCTCAATGCTGCCCTCTTGCGTGTTACCAGCACGCTCATGCATCGCACGTCGCCGGATGTGGTGCTGGTCTTCAGCCAAATTGGCGAGATGACTAAAAAACGTGAACCCGCGAATGACACTGACCGCGTGATCACCTGAAAGGTCTTTTAAGAGCTGCTTTAACGCGCCACCCGCTTGATCGTCGGCGTCACGCCTGAATGAGACCGAAAGCAGACGAATTTTCTCAATCAATTCGTATATCTCGAGCCCCTCTTGTTCGCGGATAACGTCACCCAGCAAACGTCCTAGCAGGCGGATATCTTCGACGAGCGGGCGCTCATTATCGGTAGAAGTCATGTCTCACTCACAGCACGGCCAAATCATCTTCAGCTGCCTTTAAATTGGTGGGATCGTGCCCGCACAAGCCAGGTAGCACGGAACAAAACTCATTCTACACTCGCCCTGCATACGCGTGGCTCGACAGCCAAACTCACAGCTTTAACTCACTGTCTTAACTCGCCGCTTTCACTCATGTAGCGCGATCGCAATTCTCGTTTCAACAATTTACCGCTGGGATTTTTCGGCAAACTATCGGTAAAGATGACATGTTTGGGGCTTTTAAACTTTGCCATCCGCGCATGACAATGTTCAAAAATTTCTGACATGGTCACTGAGTAAGTTGGCTTGATGACAATGATTGCGGTGACCATTTCTATCCATTTCGGATCAGGTAGCCCAATAACAGCGACCTCACTAACGGCAGGGTGCAGGTAAATGATTTCTTCAACTTCTCGACTTGCGACATTTTCACCACCGGTTTTGATCATGTCCTTCTTTCGGTCAACAACACTGATAAACCCTTCGTCATCGATCGTCGCCAAATCACCACTGTGAAACCATCCCCCGGCAAATGCAGCTTCGGTTCGTTCAGGGTCGTTGTAGTACCCCAGCATGAGATGCGGAGAGCGGTGCACAATTTCACCGATTTCACCACCCGGTTTGACATCCCGCATCTGGTCATCAACGACCCGTGTTTCAACATTCAGGACAGCCTTACCGCAGGAACCCAGTTTTCGCAACTGATCGTCAGGGCCAAGCATTGTCGCCACCGGCGCAATTTCTGTTTGACCATAAAGATTCCACAATCTGACACTCGGCAAACGCATGGCGAGTTCTTTGAGGATTTCGACCGGCATGATGGCGGCGCCGTAGTAGCCTTTTGCTAATGCGTTGAGTTTTGTTTCGTCAAAGAGCGGTGATCGTAACAGGGCGATCCAAATCGTCGGCGGTGCAAAAAAGCTATTGACACCATAACGTTCTATTAACGAGATCAGGTTGTCCGGGGTGGGTTTAGCAGTGATGATATTCGTGCTGCCCACATACACGGCTGGCCCAAAAAACGCATCTAGTTGAGCACAGTGATAGAGCGGCATTGAATGCAAGGCTAAATCATGTTCGGTCATTTCAGTATTGAGTGCACAACTTACGTATTGCCACAACACGGCATCGTGGGTGAGTACCGCGCCCTTAGGGGTTGACTCAGTACCGCTGGTATAAACGATCTGGGCGACATCATGGCTTCGATGCACCTGCTCAGGCAATTCACCTTCTGTTTGGCATAGCCGATAAAAGTCGTACATGCCTTCAGTTGCCTGGGTGGCGTGCTCTGACGGAATCCAAATGAACTCTGTGACCTTGGTCTCTAGCTTTGAGGCCGCCACGGCTTTTTCGCTGAATTCTGAATCTGTCACAAAAACCTTCGCATGCGAATGCCGGATGATGTAGGCCACTTCTTCCTGATTGAGCATGAAATTGATCGGGATCAACACCGCCCCCACCCGCGCCAGGGCGAAGCGCATCGCCGCGAATCCGTGAGAGTTTCTCGCCATCAGAGCGACATGCTCACCACAGCCGATGCCAATATTAACGAGACCCAGCGCGAGTCGATCAACCAGCCGATTGAATGCTTGATACGTCCAGCTCGTCTCACCGCAAACAATCGCCAATTTGTTGGGCAGCCGAGAGGCCGTTCGTCGCAGGACGTCGCTAATCGTTTGGCTTCGAACGACCGGTGGCATGGCTGTTTGACTCAAAGATTTTGGTGTCATGTCTGTCATCCTTCTTACACGTTCGAGTAACGATGGCAATCCACCAAGTGGTCATTGACCATCCCAGAGGCCTGCATAAATGCATAACAAATAGTCGAGCCGACGAATTTGAATCCAGCCTTGAGTAGGGCTTTGCTCATTGCGTCTGACGCAGCTGTTTTGGCAGGAACTTCACTCATCGACAGGCGTTTGTTTTTTATCGGATGGTAATCAACGAACTGCCAGACAAAATCACCAAAGGCATGACCGCTTTCTTGAAGCGTTAAATACGCTCTTGCATTTGTCACCGTAGCACTGATCTTTAATTTATTTCTAATAATGCCAGGGTTAGTTAAAAGTTCGAGTACCTTGGCATCTCCGTATTGCGCAATCTTTTCAGGGTTAAAGTCATCGAAGGCTTCGCGGTAATTTTCCCGCTTTTTTAATACTGTCGACCATGACAGCCCAGCCTGAGCACCTTCCAGGATGAGCAATTCAAACAGCGTGCGATCGTCTCGCACCGGCACCCCCCACTCAGTGTCATGATAGTCGCGGTAAAGTTCAAACCCTTCGCACCAGGGGCAACGCTTCATCGGTGTCTCTCTATCGTTATACATAACCTCGGCCGTCGGCAACCCTAGCAAAATGCAAGAACTTCGCGCAAGTACTTCGTCAAAGCTACTGAGGTTTGCACGTCAACGGAACATAAAAAACGGGGGTTCGTTCTTTCGTTTTTTTGTTAATCAAGTAGTGATTTTGTCTTTCGTTAAACACGTAATTTTTGTCTGCATCATCATAAATCTGGTACGGTTGATCCGGTTTGAGAAGGTAGTAATAAAAGTTCTCATCTTCGAACACCCATCTCGAACGGTCATTGAGTTGATCAACCGGGCGTAAAGTTCCCACCGGCTCCGCGCAGAGTGACGTCAGCCTGCGCCCGTCGTAACCCGCCTCGAAAAACCCTCGCCGATCAGCAAATATGGGTCGGTCTGAGTGGAGGCCACCGTTTTCAAAAAACATGGGGCCGTAAACGCTTCCCTCGGTCCCTATTCTATTGATCAGTCTGTTGTCTTTTTCATCAAGCACATAGATTGCATTTTTATCTGCGGCATAAACTGAACCGTCTGCCCGGTGCAACAGAATCTCAAAAGAATCCGGATCGGCGTTCGTGAGTGAGGTTGTGCCTAAAAATACATGGCGAGCATCTCGCCCGAAGGGATGAACCAGGGATCCATCCTGCCCGACGATCTGTTGGTCGGGCCGCAGCACGGGCTCACACATGATGCTGGGAAAAGACTCCGAACTACACAAGGCACCCGCTGTGCCTGAGCAGGTCGGTGAGGCCTTCGTACAGGATAAGGCAAGCGCCTTAAAACTCGCTGCATCTGCATCAACGATGGGTTGGCTTCGAAAATAAACCGCTTGGCCGACGCTGACATGACTAGCGCTTATTTTTTTTACCACCGGGTGTACCTCCTCTTGCAACACCCATTCACCAATATCCATTTTCCATGCGTGGGCATTGTCACGCATAAAGTACTGATCGATCCGTTGCAAGCTTGCTGGATCTGCCAGAGGTACTACTTTGCCCTCCCAATAGACGTGCCGCCGGTCTAGCGCGAGAGACGATTCCGTCAACACGCCATTGGTTGCAAAATAAGGTAGTGTTTTAAAACTCGCTGCATCAGCGTCTTCCACGACAGCGCCTTCATATAAAATGTATTGCTGAAGGGATTGATAACCTCGGTAAGAGAAATCGTTGGCGACCAATGGTTTCAAATCGCTCGCTTGCATACCAGCCGATAGCGTGACGCCAACCACTTGTTTTGCTTCGTAGTAAAGCCGGTCACCACCAATCGCAAACGGTTGATCGGCAAATAAGGGCTTGAACGTTTGTATATTGGGCTGCGGCTCAAGTAAATGATATTTTTTCTCAACGACGGTGGTGCAGCCACCGAAAGCACAACCATTTCGCCCCGAGTAGTGTTCGGTGCGCTCATTCAGAAAATAGACTTTCTTATCTTTCACCCCGTAAAACGCATTGAGTTTCTTCGGCGAAAAGAAAGGGGCATGACAACTATCCGTATTGGCCGTTTGTTGCTCATGTTCAAAATAGGTCTCATGGCACTGGGTACCCGCCTTTGCCGCCAGTGCGAACATCGTTAGGGATACCAAAAGGCACTTGCTCAATAATTTGCGGATCATATATTTTACAAAACGAAGTCCTGCTAGTCATGTTGCTATCACTGATAGGGATCAGTGTTACACATAAAAATAGTTTAATCCGCCTGTCAACGAAGCATACCCGCCAGAAAAGGCATCGCTGCCTCGGGGTCAGATGTTGGTGAAGCATTCGCTTGTGTCGTCAGCCCCGGGAAGTGTTTAAACAAAACGGGTAGATACTTGCTCTTGAACAGGTGGATTGCCTGCACGGCTAACCGAGCGGCGATCTCTTCAAACTCGCCCTCTCTCGCAATCAAGGTCACTTGCCTCTCGGGGGATTGAGCAGGCAAATTTAGGACCGCAACACCTCGCAAGCGGCTCAAGCCTTGAAGCACATGTAACGGCGTCGTGATTGCCCAACCCATCCCACTCGTGACCATCGAACACATCATGTCAGCGTTATCAACCTCAATGCGGCGACCTTCCTGTATTTTTTGGCTCTTCATATAGCGCTCGATCATTGCACCCGTCGTTGATCGGCTGCTATAACGAATAAAGGGAAGTTTGCTGGCTATTTCTTGCAGTTGGATTTTATTGAGCAGCCTTATTCCGGTTTCGGGCACCAAAACAACAAAGTTTTCTTTCAACAAAGGATAGCGTGCCAAGCCATCGTGTTCATCAAGCACATCCGCAGAAACGATGATGTCTACTCGTCGTTCAAGTAAATCGTTCACGTGTGTCGGTGTTAAGCCTTGCGAAATGAACAAATCCGTACACAGGTTGCCCGCGTAGCTGGCTAGGTCTGCGCCAAGCGTATTGGCAAAAGAGTCGATCATTGCAATACGGATGGTCGAAGTGCGTTGCCGATTCGCAATCAGCTTAGGCAAGGCTGTCAACTCACCCAAAATACGTGCAGCGTGACGAGCGAGTTCGCGCCCCGGTTCGCTCACTTTGAGAGGCCGGGTGCTGCGATCAAACAAGGGGCAACCCAGAGACAATTCTGCAGTCGCGATGAGTTGTGAGATGGCTGACTGAGTGCGGCTCAATCTTTTGGCCGCGAGTGACATGCTGCCCGTTGCTGCAACGGCATGAACAGCCTCGAGGCAAGCGATCGAGAGTGCTTGATTGCTGTTCTTGGCACCGGCGCTTTTGGACCCCGCTATCTGCTTCTTCATCTCTTGCGACTCACAAAAATTTCGGTTGGAAGCGGTCTCAGTATTAGTTCAAATAATACTATTGATTCCTAAAAATGATTTTCGTTGACACGCTTTTGTCATCTCAACAACACTGGTGTCATGAAATATTCAATATTCTCATTACTGAAGCAAGCCAGTCGTAGCCAACAAGATTGGCCGATGGCTTGGCGCAACCCTGAGCCCAAGAAATCCTACGACGTGATCATTATCGGTGGTGGCGGACACGGGTTGGCGACCGCCTTTTATCTTGCAAAGAATCACGGTATTAGAAATGTTGCCGTGCTCGAAAAAGGCTGGCTGGGGGGGGGCAATACTGGTCGTAATACGACGATTGTTCGATCCAACTACATGCCCGATGAAAATGCACACTTGTATGAATGGTCATTGAAGCTCTGGCACCAGCTTTCTCAAGAGCTTAATTACAACGTGATGTTCAGCCCGCGCGGTGTCTTGAATCTGGCGCACACCGAAGGCCAGCGCGATCAACTCTTTAGACGTGGCAACCGCATGCGGCTAAACGGTATTGATGCCGAGTGGATGACGCGTGAAGAGATTGCCCGATTCGTCCCCCATCTCGATTGCTCTGACCAGACTCGTTTTCCCATCATCGGGGGATTGATGCAGCGCAGAGGTGGCACGGCGAGGCACGACGCGGTGGCATGGGGGTTTGCACGAGCAGCCTCTGCACTGGGCGTCGATATTTTTCAGAATTGCGAAGTGACGGGCATGCGTCAAGCGTCGAATCGAGTCACCGAGCTTCATACCTCGAAAGGCGTGTTTCGAGCAGATAAAGTCGGCATCGCCGTCGCAGGCAATAGTAGTCGGGTCGCTCAGATGGCAGGTTTGACATTGCCGATTGAGACGCACGTTTTGCAGGCCTTTGTTTCTGAACCTCTCAAGCCTGTGATTGATACGGTTGTGACCTACGGCGCAGGGCACTTTTACATAAGCCAATCTGATAAAGGCGAAATGGTCATGGGCGGGGACTTAGACTTCTACCCCAGCTACGGTCAGAAAGGGAATTTACCGATCGTCGAGGAGGCGGTTGCCGCCGGCATGCAGATGTTTCCAATGTTGTCGCGCGTTCGAATGATGCGTCAGTGGGGCGGGGTCATGGATATGTCAATGGATGGCAGTCCGATTATTGCTAAGACGCCGATCGACAATCTCTACCTGAATGCGGGCTGGTGTTACGGCGGATTCAAAGCCACCCCTGGCTCTGGATGGCTATTTGCCCATACGATCGCCCACGATGCGCCTCACGAGTTCAATCAAGGTCACTCCCTTGAGCGATTTAAAACCGGCCGTGTCATTGATGACAAAGGGGCTGGACCAACACCCCAATGGCACTGATGAAGGGGATCCCACCATGCAACTATTCAAATGCCCGTTTTGTGGCTCACGAGACCAAACTGAGTTCACTCATGTTCGCGAGGCAGATGATATGCCTGCGCTCACCGATGGGCAGGATGCCTGGTATCACTACGTGTACGACAGACAGAATCCCAGGGGCAAACATGCCGAGTGGTGGCATCATCAATTCGGCTGTCGGCAAATGCTATTGATCACGCGCGATACGATGACTCACGAAGTCACGTCTGTAACAGCCGCCCGTCAACTGGCGGGGACAACATGACGTTGCAAATTGAGCGTCTTGTGTCTGGCGGGCGGATTGACCGCACTAAACCGCTGAACTTCATCTTTGATGGCAAAGCTTATGTCGGCTATCAGGGCGATACGTTAGCCTCGGCGCTGCTGGCTAATGGTGTGCGTCTCGTCGGCCGCAGTTTTAAATATCACCGCCGGCGCGGCGTTTACTCTGCAGGCCCCGAAGAGCCCAATGCCTTGGTTCAGCTGAGGATGGGTGACCGCACTGAACCCAACACTCGGGCAACCATGATTGAGCTCTTCGAGGGCCTCGTCGCCACGAGTCAGAACCGGTGGCCCTCGCTCGTCTTCGATTTGCAATCGATCAATCAGTGGTTTGCCTCGGTGATCCCTGCGGGTTTTTACTATAAAACCTTCATGTGGCCAGCGAAGTTCTGGATGTTTTATGAAAAAATCATCAGGCACGCAGCAGGCTTGGGGCATGCACCCAAAGTAACCGATCCCGATCACTATGCCTACGAGTACGCCCATTGCGACGTGCTGGTGGTCGGCAGTGGTCCAGCGGGATTGGCTGCAGCCCGAAAACTGGCAGAGACGGGCCTGCAAGTTGTGCTGGCCGATGAGCGTGCCGAATTAGGAGGCAGTTGTTTGTGGACACGTCATTCGATTGATGGTGTTGCTGCAAGCGACTGGGCACAGAGTCAAATCGCGGCGCTGGCCGCACGACCGAATGTCAGGCTACTCGCCCGAAGCACTGTTTTTGGTTGCTACGACCACGGTTTGCTCACGATTGCAGAGCGAGTGACTGATCACCTTGCAACGCCGCCATCGCATCTGCCTCGCCAACGTCTTATCCACCTACGTACAAAAAAAGTCATTCTTGCGAGTGGCACAATCGAAAGGCCGCTGGTGTTTGCCGATAACGACAAACCAGGTGTCATGCTCGCCAACGCCCTGCAAATCTACATCAAGCAATACGCGACGGCGCCGGGCCGAAACGTGGTCGTTTTCACCAATAACGACAGCGCCTATCAAGCTGCGTTCGCCGCAGTCGAGGCTGGTCTCAAAGATGTGACGATGATTGATTCACGGCAATCTGTCAGTCACCTGCTGACAAAGGAGTGTCGCCAAAAAGGGATTGTCATTAAAACCGACCATGTCGTGGTGGCAGTCGCCGGCCAAGCAGTCACTTCAGCGACGATACAACGCAAGGACGGGGGCGGCCCTACCGAGACCATTGCGTGTGACGTCTTAGCACATTCAGGGGGGTGGACACCAACAGTGCACCTATATTCGCAAGCAGGCGGCAAATTGCATTTTAACGAAGCACTATCAAGCTTTGTGCCGCAACATCAGTTACCGAATATGCGAGTGGTGGGTGCGGCAAGTGGCTGCTTTGCCGTCGATGAGGCGATCACGCAAGCTCAGTTGGTCGCTCAGTCCCTTGAGAGAGAACTCAAGGGGCTTACGCTCGATACAGAGCAACCTTACGTCGACATGAACAAGGCTTTGTACACGGATGTTTTACATACCGAGCCCTTGTGGTCGGTAGCGCACGGGAAAGCCAAAGGCAAACGGTTTGTGGATATTCAAGACGATGTGTGTGTCGAGGACATCGAACTTGCGCATCGCGAAAACTTTCGCTCGGTTGAACATCTGAAACGATACACAACGCTTGGCATGGGGACTGATCAGGGCAAAACGTCAAACGTCAACGGCTTGGCGATCATGGCTCAGTTACGGGGAGAGAGTATTCCTGGCGTCGGAACAACAACGTTCAGACCCCCCTACACGCCGGTGGCCCTTGGGTTACTGGCCGGCGACGAAGTCGGCAAACATCTTGCACCGGTGCGTCGTTCACCGGTTCACCACTGGCATGAGGCCCATGGTGGCGTGATGGCAACCGTGGGGCAATGGATGCGACCCAAGGTCTATCAGCAACCCAATGAGAGCTTTGAGCAAGCGTGGCGTCGAGAGAGCTTGGCGGTTCGTCACGGGGTGGGATTGGTTGACGTTGGTACGCTTGGCAAAATTGATGTGCAAGGTCCGGATGCACTCACCTTCTTGCAACGGGTTTATTGCAATAACTTTGCCAATCTCGGGGTGAATAAAGTTCGTTATGGTCTCATGCTGAGGACCGATGGCATTGCCTTAGACGACGGCACTGTCGCACGTCTGGGCGATGATCATTATCTACTGACGACCACCACGGCCAATGCCGCGAAAATTCAAAGTGAATTTGAATACTTGCTTCAAGTGGCATGGCCCGAGCTGAAATGTCACGCAGTCTCGGTCACCGAGCAGTTCGCTCAGTTTGCTCTTGCCGGCCCCAAATCTCGAGAGGTCTTGTCTGCCCTGCTACCAGAGGCCGACGTATCCGATGCTGGCCTGGGTCATCTGGGTATTTTGCAAGCGACCTTAGACGGCATTGCAGTCAAGGTGATGCGCATGAGCTATTCGGGCGAACGAGCGTACGAAATTGCCATCGGGGCGCACTATGGGCTTGCACTGTGGGCTCGTATACTTGAGGTGGGTACACCTTTTGGCATTACCCCTTATGGCACAGAAGCGATGGGTGTCATGCGAATTGAAAAAGGTCACATCGCTGGCAGTGAGTTGGACGGACGAACAACGCCGGCAGATCTGGGGCTGGCTAAGCTGACGCGTAAGGACGGTGAGTTCATAGGTGCTGCACTGCTTAATCGTTGCGCATTGGTTGATCCATCACGGCCTCGCTTGATGGGTTTCGTACCGGTCGACGGCCACACAACGATCCGCGCCGGCAGTCATCTCGTGGCGACAGAAAGTGAAGCCCGCATGGCCGTTGTCCCGCACAAACAGGGTTTCATCAGTTGTTCAACCCCTAGTCCGTTTTTGGGTCATCCAATCGCGCTGGGTTTCGTTGAAAATGGGGCCTCAAGAATTGGTCAAGAGTTAGTGGCCGCTTCGCCGCTATCAAACGAATTTGTCCGTGTGCGTATTGTTCATCCCGTCTTTGTGGATCCCGATAATATGAGACTGAAGGGTTGACAATGCTAGCTAAACATTCCGCCCTGAGTCCAGTGCTCGAACAGCTACAGTCGCGTGGCCATCACCTGCAGTGGCCTGATCCACCGAGCGTGGTTTTGCGTGAAAAACATTGCTCGGTGATCTATCAAGTATCCGCGTTCAACGGCATGCAATCAAAGGTCGAAGCGGCACTCAGTGAGTTGCTTGGATTAGAGGCCCCTGCTGCACTCAGGATGACGCTTAGGGAAGACCTGACTTGGCGCGCTCTGGGAGAAGGCGTATGGTTGATGACAAGTCAGGGTCAAGCGATGCCACCGTGGGAGGCATTCAGGGATCACTTGAGCGGTGTGGCAACCGTGGTTGATCTCAGCCACGCCAGAACAGTCATAGAAATTAGTGGCAACTCTGCCGTTGCAACGCTTGCCAAAGGGTGTAGCCTGAATTTGCATGACAGCGTCTTTCAAACGGGATCCTGCACCAATACCCGTTACGGAAAACTAGGCGTCTGCGTGAGCCGCTTTGAGGACCAACCCGGTTTTGAGTTGCTGGTCTTCAGAGGGTTTGCACAGCATTTATTTGAGTCACTGTTTCACGCGGCATCTGAATTTGGCGTCACCATTGATCGTTAGAGGTTTGTTGTAAAACGTGCTGCATTTTTGAGTTGTTGAACCAACTACACATAAGAGGAATTCGAATGACTAATCACCGGATTGCGTACTGGAAGTCTTGTTTGCTGCTTGCTGCAATGACCTTGTTGACGGTTGGTAGCGCCTCAGCTCAGGTTGACACCCTTGCCACCATTAAACAGAAGGGCGTTTTGGTGGTCGGCGTAAAAGCTGACTACAAGCCCTATGGTTACACCGATCCCTCAGGTCAAATCATTGGATTCGAGGTCGACTTGGCCAATGACCTTGCCAAGCGCCTGGGCGTCAAGCTTGAATTGGTACCCGTCGTTGCAGCGAACCGCATGGAGTTCGTCAAGCAAGGTCGTACCGACCTCATGATTGCGACAATGGCCTACAAACCAGATCGTGCTGAAGTCGTCGGCATCCCTGAACCCTACTACTACGCGAGTGCAGCGACAGTCTTCGCAAAAAAGGATAGCGGTCTCAAAGCTTGGGCAGATCTCAAAGACAAGTCCATCTGTGGCATACAAGGTGCCTACTACAACCGTCGTGCTGGCGAAGAGTTTGGTGCCAAGATGCTGGTTTTCAAGGGAGTCCCGGAGGTTTTGTCGGCACTGCAAGCTGGCAATTGCATGGGCTTCGTCTTTGATTCAACCTTTTTCGCAGGCTTAGAATCAGACCCCAAGTGGGCAGGCTGGGGCGTCATGTTGCCCCCCATCGATCCTGAGCCTTGGGGCATGGCCGTCAAAAAAGAAGATACCAAGTTTGCTGCTTTTATCAGCGACACCACTAAGGAATGGCACAAAACGGGCTATTTGCTCGGTTTGGAAAAGAAATGGAACATCGCACCCGCGCCATTCTTGGCTGAGCAGCATCAGAAGTTCAAATAAACACCGCGCCTGAGACACCACGTGATGAATGACGTGTCAGCGTGGTTCAAGTGGTTGAGTCACACGAGCGGTATCAAGCTGACCATCTTCTATGACAGCTATGACCGCTCGCGTTGGTTCACAGGCCTGGTCAACACACTTGAACTATCGGCAATCTGTTTGGTGCTGAGTTTGTTGCTCGGGGCCTGTGTCGCGTGGTGGAATCGATCACGTTTTGCCTTGGTCAGATACCTGGTCGGATCCTACGTTCAATTATTTCGAAACACCCCCCCTCTCGCGCAGATTTATTTCTTCTACTTCGCCATCAGCCCGTTGTTGCCAAAAGTGGGGGGACAGCCTTTGCTAGGATCCATGGGCTGGGCAATCGTGTCACTCACCTTACTCGAAACCGCGTTCACGTCCGAGATTTTTCGGGCAGGTATCGAGGCGGTTCCAAAATCAATGATTGAGGCGGCAGAATCGCTGGGCTATTCAAAGCTGCAGATTTTTATCGACATTGTTTTGCCGCTTGCGTTTCGTTTTACCCTACCTGCAATCAACAATAATCTCGTCAACTTGGTGAAAACGACCACGTTAGCCTATGCGATTGCGGCGCCCGAATTGCTCTACATGTCTAGCCAAATTTGGTCCGAACAGACCAATGTCGCCGACATGATGTGCATGCTGCTTTTGACTTATGTGGCGATTATCGCTGTCATTAACGTTGTGATGCGGTCGCTCGAACGACGTTTGCGGATACCGGGGTTCGGCCAATGAGTCAACCCTCTGTTGTCGAGTTATTGCTTAAATGGACCCCCATGTTGGCTCAGGGTTTTGCGTTCAATCTGCTCATCAGCATTTGCGCCATGGCTCTGGGCACTGCTGCTGGCCTATTTCTAGGTTTCGGCGGGGTGTCGACATCCCCTTGGCTTAAACAACTGTCGGGCCTTGCTGTCCAGTTTTTTCGCAATGCACCGTGGCTCGTCTTGCTATTCTTTGTGATGCTTTTGATGCCCTTTGAGTTAAGCATTGGTCCGTGGGTGTTGCCGTTTCCGGACTGGATCAAGTCAACGCTTGGATTGGCACTGCCAGTGATGGCCAATGTGGCAGAAATTGTCAGAGGGGCTGTCGAGTCGATTCCGAGTGCCCAGTGGGATGCTGCTCGTTCTCTGGCGTTCAATCGCCGACAAACGCTGTGGGAGATCATCATCCCACAATGCATCAAACGCATGCTACCTGCCTGGATGAATTGGTATGCCATACTGACGATGGCGACCACCTTGACGTCTATCGTTGGTGTCAATGAGGTGATGACGACGGTTGGTCGCATCACCGCAGCAGAGCAGCGCGCCGACCTACTGATACCGATTTACCTCTATGTGCTGCTTTGGTTCTTTTTATATTGTTACCCGATATCGCTCTGGACCAAGCGTCTTGAGCTTCGTTATAGAGAGCGTTGACGATCACCCATGTTGAGCCTAGAAGATTTTTTATCCCACCACCAGTTGATGTTCGAACGCCACGAGCACCCCGCCGTCATGACTGTCGAAGAGTCAGCGCGGCTCGTCCCAGCGCTGCCGGGCGGCAAGACCAAAAACCTGTTTTTGCGGGATAAGAAAGCCACGCGACATTTTCTCGTCACCGTGGAGGCACACAAGGCCGTTGATCTACTACGGTTAAGTGATGTCTTAGAATGTTCGCGCTTAAGCTTTGGTTCTCCTGACAGGCTGATGGCACATCTGGGCGTCACACCTGGGTCAGTAAGCTTGCTCACGCTATACCGCGATACCGAACAGCGAGTAGCGTTCGTGATTGATCAGTGTCTATGGGATGATGAAGCAGTTCAAGCGCACCCGATGATCAATACCGCAACCATGGTGGTGCCACATGCAGGGCTCGAGCAGTTTCTGGCGATCACCGGTCACGAACCCATTGTGCTTGATGTCCCACAAATATCGACTGACTCAACGGACTCATCCCTATGACTTCGACTGATCTAGCGCCAGTTGCAGTCCACGTCGAGGATGTCTATAAATCCTTTGGCAAAGTAGCAGTCCTTAGTGGTATGACCATGACCGTCAATTCGGGAGAGGCCGTTTGTCTCATCGGCCCCTCAGGGTCAGGCAAGTCGACCTTGTTACGTTGTATCAATGGTCTGATCGATGTCGACGCAGGCAGGATTCAAGTTGGCCCGCATCCCGTTCATCAGTTACGTGCCGAAAAAGATAAGTTGGCCTTGAGGCGAGATGTCTCTATTGTGTTTCAACAGTACAACCTGTTTCCGCACCGTACCGCGTTGCAAAATATCATGATGGCGCCCATCAAGGTGCTTGGGCAAGACCCGAAAGAGGTCGAAGAAAGGGCCAGCGCCTTATTAAAAAAAGTTCGTCTCGAGGGTAAAGAAAACAGCTATCCGGGTGAACTGTCGGGCGGCCAACAGCAACGTGTTGCTATCGCTCGCGCTTTAGCCATGCAGCCTTCGGTGATGTTATTTGATGAAGTCACTGCAGCGCTCGACCCTGAAACGCGTAAAGAGGTTCTCATCACCATCCGGCAACTGGTCGAAGAAGGGATGACGTCTATACTGGTCACCCACGAAATGGGGTTTGCCCGAGAAATCGCCGATCAGGTGTATTTCACCGACAAAGGGGTAATCGTAGAACACGGTTCACCCGAGCAAGTGTTTGATCAACCCCAGGCTCAACGCACCCGAGACTTTCTTGAGCAGGTGCTTTAGTTACGTTTCTTTTCATCACCCCGACCCCTAAGGCCTTCTGATGAGTATTGCGCAATTCACCAAATTGACTCTCGAGCGTCGTGGGGTTCACTATGCTTGGGTCATCGCACTCGTGACCTTCTTCGTCATGTTGACGACCTCGGCTGCGCTGGGGATGCCCGGTGCTATGTTGCTTCCGCTCAGCAAAGAATTCGGATGGAACATCGAACAAATTTCTAGCGTTTTCGCCGTGCGTTTCGCGCTCTTTGGCCTACTAGGGCCATTAGCCGCCACCTTCATCCTGCGATTTGGTTTGCGCCGTATCATGCTGACCGCCTTAACGTTGATCGCTTGCGCCATGGCATTAGCCACGTTGGTCAGTCAACTGTGGCAACTATTTTTGTTATGGGGCATTGTGCTGGGGGTTGGTACCGGTCTGACGGCGTTGGTTCTAGGCGCTATGGTTGCCAGTCGCTGGTTCACCAGTAATCGCGGCCTTGTGGTTGGGTTGTTTGCTGCCAGCATCGCAACAGGCCAGCTCTTGTTTCTGCCTGTTGCGGCCTGGATCATTGATCACTTTGGTTGGCGCCTCGCGGTATTGCCGGTCGTATTCACCTGTCTATGCGCTGGTTTGCTGGTCATCGCCTTTATGCGAGATTATCCGCAAGACGTTGGCTTAACAGCATTAGGCGAACCCGCTGATCAAGCAGAACAAAAGGCGCCGGCTAGGGCACCGCTTAACTTCATGGCACCTTTTACTTTGCTCGCCGAAGTTTCTGGCAACAAGACATTCTGGATGCTTGCGGGTAGCTTTTTCATCTGTGGTCTGAGCACCAACGGCTTGATACAGACACATTTCATTTCTCTTTGTGCCGATTTCGGTTTAGCGGCTGTGCCTGCAGCGTCTGTGCTGGCCATGATGGGCGTCTTCGATCTGGTGGGCACCACGCTATCGGGTTACTTATCTGACCGATACGACAATCGAAAACTTTTGTTTTTCTATTATGGGTTAAGAGGGTTATCGCTTTTTTGGTTGCCGTTTTCGACGTTCACGATCTACGGTCTATCGCTCTTTGCGATGTTCTATGGGCTTGACTGGATAGCGACGGTGCCACCCACTGTCAAACTGACCGCACAAACATTTGGTAAAGAGAGGGCAGGCGCAGTGTTTGGTTGGATCTTTGCCGCGCATCAGCTGGGCGCTGCAACAGCCGCCTATGGTGGCGGGCTCACTCGTACGCTGTTGCTCACCTACAGCCCTGCTCTTTTTGTCGCGGGCGGCGCTTGTCTTGTCGCGGCGCTGATGATGATGCGGATAAGGCGGCCACAAGCATAAGTCGTTAAGCGAGGGGACGATTACCACATCGGGTGGCGCCTACCAAACGAGTGGTTCGTGCGACACCTATGAGTCCGGCTATGAGTGCGCGCAAGGGGATGGTGGGGGGGGTGGGGCTGGGGGACAGTGAAAAGCGCAACGCATTGGTAGATGTTGCGCTTTTCACTTCAAATTAATGCTTCGTAGCGTTCAATGTACAGTCTGAGGCAAGTGCACCGTCCGCGCCATCAGGCCAATTAACACCTTTTAACTGAAAGTTACTGGGTGTGGTGATTTCACCCTCCATTTTTAGAGTCCATCTCCAGTTCAAATTCTCTAAAACTGTTGCCACTCTTGTTAATGAGACCTTGTTATCACGCATGGTGATTACAAGCTCAACGGGACCTCGCGGTCCAGTTGTGTAAAAGTGACCCAATCCATTCTGAACTTGGTTGCCATTAAAAACAACCACTTGGGTTCCCCAATCGCCGCGTCGAACCACACACTCAAAATGGAAATCCCAAATGCCGTCGTACTCAGTCGTTCCAGCGAAAGCCATTACAGGCAAGCTCATTGTGATTGCTGTTGCTAATAATTTTTTGAATTTCATACCATTCCTTTGAGATGAATCGCCCCGGCTTTAGTAGACACTCCTGAGCTTATAATTTAGCCCAACAGGAAGCATTATGAGCGGAAAGCGTTATACAGAGCAATTTAAGATTGAAGCAGTCAAACAAGTCACCGATCGCGGTCGCCCGGTCACTGAAGTGGCAGACCGACTCGGTGTCACCAGCCACAGTCTTTATCAGTGGGTAAAGAAATTAAGTATTCCCGAAGCTGAACGGAATGCAGCCAGTACCAAAGACGATGAACTACGTCGCGTAAAGGCGGAACTTAAAAGGGTTACTGAGGAGCGCGATATATTAAAAAAGGCCGCCGCGTACTTTGCCAGGACGTCCGAGTAAAGTACGCGTTTATTCAGGACCACGCTTCGCAATATCCGGTACGCAGACTTTGTCATGTGATGAATGTTCACCCCAGCGGCTACTACGCCTGGCAGGCCACACCTCACTCAGATCGGGACAAGGAAGATCAGCGCTTGCTTGGCCACATCAAGCAGTCATGGCTGGAAAGCGGCTCTGTCTATGGTTATCGCAAGGTCACTGATGATCTGCGAGCGTTGGGCGAGACCTGCGGCAAACACCGCGTTTATCGTTTGATGAACAAAGAGAAGCTGCGCTCACAGACGGGCTATCATCGCCGTCCTGGCAAGCGTGGCGGCAGCGTTGCAGACTTTGCTCCAAACCATTTGCAGCAGCAATTCAAAGTGGCAGAACCGAATCGTGTGTGGGTTACCGACATCACCTACATCCGTACTCATGAAGGTTGGTTGTATCTTGCTGCAGTACTTGATTTATTTTCTCGACAGGTAGTTGGTTGGGCAATGGGCGAGCGGATTGATCGCGAGCTGGCATTGAACGCCTTGCTGATGGCGATCTGGCGTCGGCAGCCCAAAGAAACGGTGATGGTGCATTCAGATCAAGGCAGTCAATTCAGCAGTTATGACTGGCAGGATTTTTTGAAGGCGCACAATCTGACGCAGAGCATGAGCCGTCGTGGGAACTGTCATGACAACGCAGTTGCTGAAAGTTTTTTTCAATTGTTGAAGCGGAAAAGAATTCGTCGCAAGGTGTATCTCACGCGAGACGAAGGTAAGGCTGATGTATTTGATTACATCGAAATGTTCTACAATCCGAGGCGCCGTCACAGCTCTTCCGGACGACTCTCACCAGTGGATTATGAGAAGCAGTATTTTGAGAGGCTCGGCGGTGTCTAGGAATTCCGGGGCGATTCAGTATTAATCACCGACCACGAAAACGATTAGGTTTTAAAACTCCGTACCAAGTGTTTCACCAGTCCTTAAACCGTGTTGCACTTCGTAATTGAAACCGCCTAATTATTCAAAATGAACAATAAAAACATACAACAAGCTGACTTACCTCTATATAGCAAGAACCGTGTGACAAATGCGGGTAAAAAAATTGCTAAGGGTAATGATTCAAATGAAGACTGGCTTGTAATGGAGAACTGGAGAAATAGCCA
>NZ_CBAZRM010000021.1:0-27944 GCF_964834465.1 Jezberella sp. | reverse complement strand
ACCACGGTGACCGCGCTGACCCAACACATGTTGACGGCATCAGGCATCAGTGCGCGTGCGGCCGGCAATATCGGCCCAGCAGCGCTTGATGCACTGATGAATGCCTTGGATGAAGGTGCTTTGCCAGATGTCTGGGTACTTGAATTATCTAGCTTCCAGCTCGAGGCGGTGTTTAGCTTGCGTTATACAGCCGCCGTTGTGTTGAACGTGACTCAGGATCATCTCGATTGGCACGGTTCAATGAGTGCCTATGTTGCCGCAAAGGCCCGTATTTATCAATCCGCAGATCTGTTGGTTTTAAATCGCGACGATGCGCTGGTGATGGCAATGTGTGCCGAACCGGCTGGCGTTAACGTGCGGACGTTTGGACGGGATGGCCCTCGTTTGGCGGGCGATATTGGCATTGAGACAAGTCATGGCGTGCACTGGCTAGTCAAGTGCGAACCCAATGAGTTCGCGAACGAACAGCCGACCGTGTCAAGGCGTAAAAAGGACGCGACCCTACCAACACGTGCTGCCGGCAGGGTCGTTCGGATGATGCCTGCTGAAGCACTTGCTATCAAAGGGTTGCACAACGCGATGAACGCAGAGGTGTCGCTCTTGCTGGCTCACGCAGCGGGCGCCGCATGGGGGCCTATGCTTCGAGCCGCTCGCGAATATGCGGGTGAACCTCATCGAATGGCATTTGTGCGAAGCGTGCGCGGAGTTGACTTCTTCAACGATAGCAAAGGGACCAATGTGGGTGCCACCGTGGCTGGCCTCGACGGGTTGGGTAAGCGTAGTGTGTTGATTGCAGGCGGCGTCGGTAAGGGTCAGGATTTTTCACCTTTGGTTGAAGCCGTCAGCCGGCACGTCAAACATGTTGTCTTGATTGGTGAGGCTGCGGCTACTTTGCGGGATACGTTGTCGGTCACAGACGTCAGCTGCGAAGAGGCAGGCAGCATGCAAGACGCTGTCAGCAAAGCCTTCGTCAAGGCATGTGAAGGCGAAGCAGTTGTTTTGTCGCCAGCCTGTGCGAGCTTCGACATGTTTAACAACTATCCCCACCGTGGTTTATGTTTTATCGATGCCGTCAATGAAATCGCGCTCGAGCAAGGAGAGCTTGTATGAGCTTATTTGCCGATCTCACCAACAGCGTTAATGCCGTTAGACCCAATCGCACCAACATGCGCAATTACGATGCCATGTTGTTTATTGCAGTCTTGACCTTGGTGGCGGTCGGCTTGCTGATGGTGTATTCGGCGTCGATTGCGCTTGCAGACGGGCCGCACTTTGCCAACTACGGTCGTTACTATTTTGTCGCCAGGCATGCGGCATTTGTGGCTATCGGTTTTCTGGCTGCAGCACTTGTTTACACGGTGCCTGTGAGTGCTTGGCAAAAAATCACCATTGCGATGTTTGTGGGCTGCCTTATTCTTCTCGTACTGGTGCTGATTTTAGGCAAAGAAGTGAATCACGCGGTGCGATGGTTGTCGTTCGGGCCGATCAATTTTCAGCCCTCTGAACTGATGAAAGTGACTGCCTTGCTGTACGCAGCCGACTACACCGTTCGAAAACAAGAACATATGCAGAGCATTTGGCGAGGTTTCATTCCGATGGCGTGCGCTCTCGGTGCAGTCGCAGGCTTGCTCTTGCTAGAACCGGATTTGGGGGCACTGATGGTGATTGTCAGCATCGCCATCGGTATTTTGTTTTTGGGTGGTATCAACGCACGTATCTTCATCGCGTTGGCTGGCTTTTTGCCGCTCGTGTTTGCGATGCTAATTTGGCTAGCCCCCTGGCGCCGTGCAAGGATATTTGCGTATTTAGACCCCTGGAACCCGGCAACCACACTCGGCAGTGGCTATCAACTGTCGCACTCTCTCATTGCGATCGGTCGAGGTCAATGGTTTGGGGTGGGGTTGGGATCAAGTGTCGAAAAGCTTCATTACCTGCCCGAGGCACATACGGATTTCATTATGGCGGTCATCGGTGAAGAGTTGGGGTTTGCTGGCGTAGCGATGATGGTGTTGTTGTTTGCCGTCGTTATTCAACGATGCTTCGAAATAGGTCGTCAGGCCATTGCGATGGATCGTGTGTTCAACGGCCTGGTCGCCCAAGGTGTGGGTATCTGGGTGGGTGTGCAGACCTTCATCAACATTGGCGTTTGTCTGGGCCTTCTGCCAACCAAGGGTTTGACATTGCCCCTTGTCAGTTATGGTGGTTCAGGCATCGTGATGAACCTATGTGCTTTGGCACTCGTCGCTCGCATTGATTTTGAAAATCGGCTGATGATGAGGGGAGGGCGATCATGACAAACGCTGTTATCCTCATTATGGCAGGTGGGACTGGTGGTCATATCATGCCCGGTCTAGCGGTCGCAGACGTGATGAAAGCCAAAGGGTGGACAGTTGCCTGGTTAGGTAACCCGGAAAAAATGGAAGGTAAGTTGGTGGCGGCACGAGGCTATCCTCTGTCGGCAGTCGGTTTTGCTGGCGTTCGTGGCAAGGGGATGTTAGCCAAGATCAAAGCACCGTTTCAGTTGTTAATGGCGATGCTGCAGGTGTGGAAGCATTTCGCGCGATTAAAGCCAAGCGTGGTGCTTGGGATGGGGGGGTACGTCGCTCTGCCCGGTGGCCTCGTTGCTTGGTTAAGACGAGTGCCTCTGGTGGTGCATGAGCAAAACGCTGTCGCAGGGATGACAAACGCCATTTTGTCGAAATTCGCTCATCGCACGTTGTGTGGTTTGCCCAATGCGATGCAACACGCTCAGATGGTTGGTAACCCAGTGCGCGCTGACTTATTGGGATTACCGTCACCCGAATTGCGCTATGCCCAGAGAACGGGGCGACTCCGTATGTTGATTTTAGGTGGGTCGTTGGGTGCGACCGTTTTGAACAAGACGGTGCCAGAGGCACTCAGCCTGATGGCAGAGCACGAGCGACCCATCGTCACCCATCAGTCAGGCAGCCAGCACATCAGTGGGTTGGCTCAGGCTTATGAACAAGCCGGTGTGGCAGCAACCTGTGTGCCATTCATAGAAGATATGGCGCAGGCGATGTCACAAGCCGATCTCGTGATTTGCCGTGCGGGTGCGATGACGGTCGCTGAAGTCGCTGCAGCTGGGGTTGCCGCATTATTTGTGCCGTTTGCCCATGCGGTGGATGATCATCAGACGGCCAATGCGAATTACCTGACCAGTCATGGCGCAGGATGGATCATTCAGCAAAGCCAGCTGACGGCGCAATGGTTGAGTCAATGGCTAAAAGCCATCACTCGCCCTGAATTGGCCGAGATCGCACTCAAGGCGAAGGCCTATGCGTTACCTGATTCAGCACTTCAGATTGCTAATGTTTGCCAACAAGTGTGTAAGGTTATTGAATGAAGCATCGTATCGAACAGATTCATTTCGTCGGTATTGGCGGCTCAGGGATGAGTGGCATTGCCGAGGTACTGTTGAATCTGGGCTATCGCATCTCGGGGTCAGATCTCGCCGAATCAGTGGTCACTCGACGGTTGGCCAGTCTGGGGGCGAGAATATCCGTGGGCCATCACGCTGACAACGTTCGCGGGGTAGATGCCATTGTCACCTCGACGGCAGTCGCCAACACCAATCCAGAAGTCATCGCCGCACGGGCAGCCCGGATACCTGTGGTGCCCAGAGCGGTCATGCTGGCAGAGTTGATGCGGCTCAAGCGAGGGATCGCGGTCGCTGGCACTCATGGCAAAACGACGACAACAAGCTTGGTAGCGAACGTGCTGGAAGCGGGTGGCCTGGATCCAACGTTCGTGATCGGTGGCTTATTAAACTCTGCGGGTGTCAATGCAGCGCTGGGGCAAGGTGACTACATTGTGGTTGAGGCAGATGAGTCGGACGCGTCCTTCCTGAACCTTTTGCCCGTCATGGCGATCATCACCAATATCGATGCAGATCATATGGACACTTATGGTCACGATGTTGCCAAACTCAAAAGTGCCTTCGTAGAATTCACCCAACGTCTGCCGTTCTACGGCAGCGCGGTGGTGTGTGTCGATGATGCAAATGTCAGGGAAATTATCCCTTTTATTTCAAGACCGGTGACGACCTATGGGTTTACCGCAGAGGCGCAGGTGCATGCCACTGACGTCGAGGCAAGTGGGACACGGATGTCGTTCACGGTGCAACGCAAGTATCGAGATGAAGTATTACCCCCTCTTTCTGTGCAGCTTAATCTACCCGGGCGTCACAACGTTCTCAATGCCTTAGCCGCCATCGCGGTCGCCACGGAGTTGGGTGTCTCCGATCAGGCGATTGCGACGGCATTGTCGAATTTTAGGGGAGTGGGCCGGCGCTTTACCCAAGTTGGTGAATTTGCGACCAACAAGGGCGGTACGTTCACCGTCATTGATGACTACGGTCATCATCCTGTTGAAATGGCCGCTACGCTGGCGGCGGCTCGCGGTGCTTGGCCGGATCGCCGAATCGTCCTTGCCTTTCAGCCGCATCGTTATACGCGCACTCGCGACTGTTTTGAGGATTTCGTTCGCGTGCTGGGTGAAGCGGATGCAGTGGTGCTGACAGAGGTTTACGCCGCGGGTGAGGCACCTGTCGTTGCAGCCGATGGTCGAGCGCTCGCCCGCGGGGTGAGAGTGGCGGGCAAAGTCGAGCCGGTGTTTGTCGAAGACGTTGGCAACATGCCAGAGGCTATTAAAAATATTGCCCTTGACGGAGACATCGTGGTCGTCATGGGTGCGGGATCGATTAGCAAAGTAGCCTATAGCTTTGGAGAGTCTGCATGAGCGCACATTTCGGCAAAGTTGGTGTTCTGTGCGGTGGTCGTTCAGCAGAACGAGAAGTGTCGTTGATGTCTGGCAAAGGCGTTTGCGATGCGTTGCAAAGCATGCAAGTCGATGCACATCTGTTCGATACGGGCGTGAGATCGATCATTGAGCTGATTGAGCAGAAGTTTGACCGGGTATTTATCGCCCTGCATGGGCGGTACGGAGAAGACGGTACTTTGCAGGGCCTATTGGAGTTGCTTGGCATCCCCTATACCGGCAGCGGGCCCATGGCATCGAGCATTGCCATGGACAAAATCATGACTAAGAAAGTCTGGTTGCAGGCGGGTTTGCCGACGCCACGTTTTATTGAGATTGATCGGATAGACAAATTGGAATTGGCAATGCGTGAACTTGGATTGCCCATGATGCTGAAAGCACCAAATGAAGGCTCAACACTGGGGGTCGTCAAGTTGACGCAACCTGCTGACCTTAAGTCGGCCTACCAAGAGGCGTCGCAGTATGACAGCGTCGTGCTTGCAGAACAGTTTGTTGTTGGTCGCGAAATCACGGTAGCAATCATTGGCTCAGGCGACAACGCGAAAGCACTGCCACCGATACAAATCGTCGCGCCCCAAGGCAACTACGATTATCAAAACAAGTACTTTACCGACGTGACCCAATATTTTTGCCCAGCACCGGTCGCTGATACTGTCAACGATCAGCTCTGTGAGCTTGCGTTGCGGGCCTATCGCGCCCTAGGGTGTGAAGGCTGGGCCAGGGCTGATTTCATGGTCGATGAGCAAGACCAGCTATGGTTGATAGAGATCAATACGTCACCGGGTATGACGGGGCACTCTCTCGTACCGATGGCGGCGAAGGCGATTGGGATGAGCTATCCCGAGTTGTGCGTCAAAATTCTTGAAATGGCAAGCTGCAAAGTCGGCCCGCCACAGGTTGACGCAGCTTCTTCTGAAATAATGACGGCCTAAACGGAGCAATTTGTGTGGAGCGAAGCGCGCATTATCAACCGGCTTGCCAATACCTTAGCGGTACTGGCAGTCTTGGCTATGCTCGCGGGTTGTATTTTCTGGATCATCAATCGACCCATCTTTCGAGTGACCACCTTAGAAATAGAACCAGCGGCGAACACCAGTTTGAAATACGTGTCGCCAGCCAGCCTTCAAGCGGCTATCACGGGCAAGTTGCAAGGCAATTTCTTTACGATCAATTTAAATCAAACGCGAGCGGTGCTCGAATCAGTGCCCTGGATCAGAACAGCCATGGTTCGCCGGATTTGGCCCAGCACCTTACGAGTGACGATCGAAGAGCAACAGCCATGGGCCTTATGGAACGAAAATCAGATGATCAGCACTTGGGGGCAGGTGTTTACCGCCAACCAGGGCGAGTTGGAAGACGATGCAGTTCTGCCGCAATTTGTGGGGCCAGAGGGGACGCCGACGCTGTTTATTCAACGGTACGCAGAGCTAGAGCGCTGGTTTGCCCCGCTCAATGCGACGGTGCGAAAGGTGGTGTTGACCGATCGTTATGCAATGCGAGTGACTTTGTCCAACGGATTGACGCTCGAGTTGGGCAGAGATCCTGGTGCAGAGGCTCCGGATCCTCAAGCAGGTATTCCGGGTGCCTTGCCTTTTACGTCTCGCATACAAAGATTTGTGCAGGCTTGGCCCGCAGTTTTACAAAAAACACAAGGGCGAGAAATCACCCATGTCGATCTGAGGTACCCCAACGGCTTTGCCTTGACGTTGGCGGCACTTCCCGAACCCCCATCAACCAAAAAGAAGCGGTAATGTCATGACTCGTGATATCAAGGATCTGATCGTTGCTCTGGATATCGGTACCAGCAAAGTGGTTGCTGTCGTTGCTGAAATCTTACCCGAAGGGCGCTTCGAAGTGCTGGGTCTGGGGCAACACGAATCGCGCGGGATGCGCAAAGGCGTGGTGGTCAACATTGAGACGACCGTCAATTCGATTCAACGGGCGCTCGAGGAAGCCGAATTGATGGCTGATTGCAAAATCAGAGATGTCTACACAGGCATCGCGGGCAACCATATTCGAAGCTTCAACTCGAGCGGCATGGTGGCAGTGAAAGACAAAGAAGTCACCGCTGCCGATGTGTCTCGGGTGATAGAAACTGCCAAAGCGGTCAATATTCCCACGGACCAACAGGTCTTACATGTCTTGACGCAGGAGTTCATCGTCGACGGACAAGAAGACATTCGTGAGCCCATTGGGATGAGTGGCCTTCGGCTCGAAGTTAAAGTTCACATTGTGACGGGTGCCGTTAGTGCGGCGCAAAACATTGTCAAGTGTGTTCGTCGCTGTGGTCTTGAAGTGCAAGACCTTATTTTGCAACCACTTGCCTCCAGCATGGCATGTTTAACGGCAGATGAGAAAGAGCTTGGCGTTGTCCTGATTGACATCGGTGGCGGTACAACTGATGTTGCCATCTATACAGCGGGGGCAATACGTCATACAGCCGTACTACCCATCGCTGGCGACCAAATTACCAGTGATATCGCCGCTATGTTACGTACCCCGACGCCTGACGCGGAAGATATTAAGCTTCGTCATGGTTTGGCAAAACAAGTGTTGGCTAGCCCCGAGGAAAGCATCGAAGTACCGGGGCTGGGCGATCGCGAGCCACGTCAGGTAAAGCGGATGGCGCTGGGTGCCGTCATCGAACCTCGTGTTGAAGAGTTATTTAATTTGGTGCAACAGGTGATACGAGACTCTGGATACGAAGACTTGCTGTCGTCAGGGATTGTGCTGACGGGCGGTACGGCGTTGCTTCCCGGTATGGTGGAGATCGCCGAAGATGTGTTCTTAAAGCCCGTTCGCGTGGCGGTGCCTGACTACAACGGTAGCTTGGCCGATGTCATGCGCAACCCAAGATTTTCGACCGTGATGGGGTTGTTAGGCGAGGCGAGAATGCAACGGTTGCGCGGCAGAAAGGCCGCACCTACCGGGACATTCACCGGGATTTTGGCGCGGATGAAAGAATGGTTTGTGAATTAAATGAAAGGCGAGCTGTCTATGCGTATATTTGAGCAATTGATTTTCGCAGGGATCGTACATAATTAAAGCCGTAAGGCTTTAAACAGACCAATCAGTTCAACGATTGATCTGCTAGAGAGGCGTTTCAAACTCGGCGCGGACCCTGTCGGCGATAAGTTTGAAACGATTTCTAAAAAGTAGTTGGGGATTTTAGAAACCGTTTGCAAGTAAGACTTGAGGGAGTCAAAAAATGAAATTCGAGATGTTAGATAACGTAAGCAAAGGCACGATCATTAAGGTGGTCGGTGTCGGTGGCGCGGGTGGTAATGCCGTGTCGCATATGATTAGGTCCGGAGTGCAGGGTGTCGACTTTATTTGCTGCAACACTGACGCGCAAGCTCTGGCCGCTACGAACGCTCCTGTGCAAATCCGGTTAGGGCGAACCGGACTGGGCGCTGGTGCTAAGCCCGATCAAGGCAGGGCTGCTGCTGAAATGGCTCGCGAAGAGATTCGTGCGGCCCTCAATGGCGCCAATATGGTGTTCATTACCGCCGGGATGGGTGGCGGCACGGGCACCGGGGCTGCGCCGGTGGTTGCCGAGGTGGCGAAAGATCTCGGGATTTTGACGGTCGGTGTCGTCACCAAACCTTTCGAGTTTGAAGGCGGCAAGCGGATGAAAATGTCAGAAGACGGCATTGAGTCACTGTCAAGTCATGTTCATTCGCTCATCGTGGTGTTGAACGAAAACCTCTACGAATTGATGGATGACGATGCGACGCAGTCTGACTGTTTCAAAGCAGCAGATGACGTCTTGCACAATGCCTGCGCTGGTATCGCTGAAATCATCAACGTCGAAGGTAACGTTAACGTTGACTTCGAAGACGTTAAAACCATTATGGGCGAGCCAGGTCAAGCAATGATGGGCACTGCGATTGCGAGTGGCGAAGATCGTGCCATGAAAGCAGCCATTCAGGCAGTGGCCTGCCCGTTGCTCGAAGGCGTCGATCTCAATGGTGCACGTGGCGTGCTCGTCAATATCACCGCAACCAAGTCTCTCAGAATGAAAGAAACACGCGTCATCATGGAGCACATCAAGAGCTTCGCCGCTGAAGATGCCACCGTTATCTTTGGCACAGCCTACGACGAAGCCATGGGCGATGATATCCGTGTGACAGTGGTGGCGACAGGGTTGGGTCGAGCAGTGAAACGTCCCATGTTGGTGAGCACACAGCAAGTTGAGCAAGTTGAAATGCAACGGACTGGTACGGACAACATGCCAGTGTCGGGTAGCAACTTAAACGAACTGAAAGCACCGACCGTGATTCGTAATCCACGCACTCAAGCATCTGCTCAGGTTCGGGCGCTCGAAACTTCAGGGATGGATCACTATGACATCCCCGCTTTCCTGCGACGCCAAGCTGACTGATCGCTAAGTCAACTCCCTCTAGCGAGGGGGGCCCAATCACTGGGTAACCCCCTTGCGGGCGTGCATTCGAGGCATCCCCAGCTTCGAGTGCGCGCTATCTTGTGCGATCCCCGTCATATCAGCCAAAAAGTGTACAATCTAGGGGCTTTCACTAAATCAAACTATGTTCAAACAGCGAACGATCAAAAATCTCGTCAAAACGACTGGGGTAGGCCTGCATTCTGGCCTGCGGGTCGAGCTTACCTTGCGTCCGGCCGCGCCGAACACGGGGATTGTGTTTCACCGCTTGGATTTGCCTGAGGTCGTTGATTTCCCCGCTGTCGCTAGCATGGTGAGTGACACACGGATGGCGTCAGTTTTGCAAGTTGGGCAGGCGCGAGTATCGACCGTCGAGCATTTAATGTCTGCGCTAGCCGGCTTGGGGATTGATAATCTTCACATCGATCTGACTGCTGAAGAAGTCCCTATCATGGATGGTAGTGCAGCGACGTTTGTTTACCTGTTGCGTTCGGCAGGTATCGAAGAGCAAGCCAGCGCGAAAAAGTTTCTTAAAGTGACCAAACCCGTCGAAATTCGTGAACACGACGGCAAACAAGAAAAGTGGGCAAGGCTTGAGCCGCACGACGGCTTTGCGTTGTCATTTTCTATTGACTTCCGTCATCCCGCCATCGATTCAACCTCTAACTTTGCTGAAATTGATTTCGCGACAGATTCTTACATCAAAGAAATTGCCCGCGCACGCACTTTTGGTTTTGTTAATGAGGTAGAGGCCTTGCGATCGATGGGCTTAGCCCGCGGTGGTAGCCTGGATAATGCCATCGTGATGGATGAGTATCGAGTGCTGAACAGCGATGGCTTGCGGTATGACGACGAATTCGTCAAACATAAAATCTTGGATGCTGTTGGCGACCTCTACCTGATCGGCATGCCCTTGATGGCTAAATACGTTGCCTGCCGTTCAGGCCATGCCATCAATAACCAGTTATGCCGAGCGTTGTTGGCACAACCCGACGCGTTTGAGGTGGTGAGCTTTGCATCGCAAAGTGATGCGCCTGCTGCCTTTCGCCAAGAATGGAAGTTTGCGTAACGACATCTGGCGTTCATTTGGTCTCTCGATGATGCGCCAGCAGGCGTGCCACCGAATCAGCCAACGGGCCTGGCGCAATCGTTTTGAGCAGTGCCTCGAAAGCCTCTAAATCACTGGCTTGAAGTACTCGTGCTTCGCGTGGTGGCTTGACTGGGATGTTTAGATCTACGGCCCCTTGTACCTTCAATTTGATTTCGGTAAAGTTCCATCCTCGTTGATTCAAGTGGGTTGTGACACGCGGTGCGATTTGGCGAAACTTAGCCGCGAAAGCTGCGCTCGCCACGGTCAGTGTCAGCGTTGACGAATCAATTTTGATGACGTCAAAGGCGCCCCGCATGGCTGGGGGTGATGCCTCATCAATGGCTCGTTTCAATTTCAGGTGTAATTGCGCCGTTGCTAGTACATTGCCGTATTGGCCGTGGTGGTCAAGCCAGCCGATAGGGTGAGCACCGTTTGCGTGCCCAAAGGATGAAGAGGGTTTTGAACTTGCCATGTCGAATACGATACCAGACTGGTGGCTGGATTGCCTCGATGAGCTTGGCAATATTTTTCGGTTACCTCATCGGTGTCCACAGCCCCTCAGAGCGAAGTCGTCACGACACCCTCTCTGCCTCACCTAATCAGCGTTTACCAAACATCAGTCTGGCGCCAAAGCCTCATTTGCTACCACTGCCAATTGATTATTCTGTTGCCTCAGTGCTAGGCTGGCCATTGATGTCTTATCGGCGCTTGAGTTCAGTCTACGGTTGGCGAGTCGATCCGTTCTCAGGTCAGATGACCCACCATGAGGGGCTGGATTTCAGCGCAAATGCAGGGGCTCAGATACATGCCGCTTCCTGCGGGGTTGTTAAGACGGCTGGCTATCACTCAAGCTATGGCTTCCTTGTCGATATTGATCATGGCGCAGGTTTGATGACCCGGTACGCCCACGCCCGTTCACTGCTGGTGAAAGAGGGGCAAATGGTGTCGCAAGGCGAGGTGATTGGTCATGTGGGTTCGACGGGGGCCTCAACCGGCCCACATTTGCACTTTGAAGTGCGTCGACGCAAGCGATCAGTAGATCCAACCCCATTTTTAACCGGCAAGCTGCTGCAACCCCCCATCTCTGCAAGCGCATCGATTGAGGCAACCGAGTACGTCAGCGTGCGTTAAACTGCGAATCTACGTTCAATCTAGGCCTTATTCGCATGCTTTCCCTGCTTAAAAAACTAATCGGCACTCGAAATGACCGCTTGCTCAAGCAATATCGTCGGCAAGTCGCCCAAATCAACGCCCTTGAGCCGCAAATGCAAGCGTTGTCCGACGACGCATTGCGCGCGAGCACACAAAGCTTTAAGGATCGTTTGGCAAAAGGTGAGACGCTTGATGACCTTCTGCCCGAAGCATTTGCCGTGGTACGAGAGGCCGGCAAACGGGTCTTCGGGATGCGTCATTTTGACGTTCAGTTGATTGGTGGCATGGTTTTGCATCAAGGCAAAATTGCCGAGATGCGTACCGGAGAAGGCAAGACGCTGATGGCGACTTTGCCGGTTTACCTCAACGCCTTAAGTGGCAGAGGGGTGCATGTGGTGACCGTCAATGACTACCTCGCTCGTCGCGATGCAGAGTGGATGGGGCGGCTCTATGGGTATCTCGGGTTAAGCGTTGGTGTCGTCGTGCCGCAGCAGGATAATGCCGAAAAAATCGCAGCCTACGCTGCCGATATTACCTACGGGACCAATAACGAATTCGGGTTCGACTACTTGCGCGACAACATGGAGTATCGCGTTGAGGATCGTCGTCAGCGCTCGCTCGTGTTCGCCATTGTCGATGAGGTTGATTCAATCTTGATTGACGAAGCCCGAACGCCTTTGATTATTTCAGGGCAAGCGGAAGATCACACCGAAGTCTATCTTCGAATGAACGCTGTGCCAGAGTTGCTGACCCGCATGGCCAGTGAACCCAAACCACAAGAGCCAGAACCTGCGGGTGATTATTGGGTTGACGAAAAAAATCAGCAAGTTTATATCTCTGAAGCAGGGCATGAAAAATCAGAGACGATCCTTGGCAATCTGGGTTTGTTGCCACAAGGGCAGTCACTCTATGAGCCTCGCAACATTTCGCTCATGCACCACTTGATGGCATCATTGAGAGCACACAGCCTGTTTCATCGCGATCAGCACTACGTGGTGCAAGACGGTGAGGTCGTGATTGTCGACGAATTTACCGGTCGTCTGATGACAGGGCGTCGCTGGTCTGATGGTTTGCATCAAGCGGTAGAGGCCAAAGAAGGCGTCAAGATTCAATTTGAGAATCAAACGCTGGCGTCGATCACGTTTCAGAACTTTTTCCGTATGTACGAGAAACTGGCTGGCATGACGGGGACGGCAGATACCGAAGCCTATGAATTTCAAGAGATCTATAACCTTGAAACCGTCATTGTCCCCACCAATCGCAGCATGGTTCGGGTAGATCAGAACGATCAAATCTATAAAACGACCTCAGAAAAATATAACGCCATCATTGCTGATATCAAAGATTGCAAAGAGCGTGGTCAACCTGTTCTGGTCGGTACCACAAGTATCGAGAACTCAGAACTCTTGTCGGGATTGCTGCATAGCGCGGGTGTAGCGCATGAAGTGCTCAATGCGAAGCAACATGCCCGTGAAGCAGAAATCGTTGCACAGGCGGGTAAGCCAGGTCACATCACGATCGCAACCAACATGGCTGGCCGTGGAACAGACATTGTGCTAGGTGGCAGCATCGAGCGCCTGATTGAACAAGTCCGCGCTGATGTCGATTTATCAGACGACGCAAAGACTGCGAAAATTGCGGCTATTCGAGCTGAATGGCAGCCCTTGAACAGTCGGGTCAAAGCGGCTGGTGGCCTGCGCATCGTGGGCACCGAACGCCACGAATCACGCCGTATTGACAATCAGTTGCGAGGCCGTGCAGGTCGCCAAGGTGACCCCGGCTCATCGAGGTTTTACTTGTCTCTCGAAGACCCGTTGATGCGGATTTTTGCGGGCGACCGAGTGCGAGCCATCATGGATCGACTCAAGTTGCCAGAGGGTGAGCCCATCGAGGCAGGCATGGTCAGTCGTTCAATTGAAACGGCGCAACGTAAAGTCGAAGGGCGCAACTTTGACATTCGTAAGCAGTTGCTTGAGTACGATGATGTCGCCAATGATCAGCGTAAAGTCCTTTATGCCCAGCGTAACGACGTGCTCGATTCACCGTCGATCGCGGACACCATTGATAGTTTATTGCAGGGTTGTTTTGGCGAACTCGTCAACCGCTATGTCCCTTCTGGCTCGCTTGAAGAGCAGTGGGATTTGGCAGGGTTGCAATTGGCATTAGAAGGTGACTGGCAGTTGCATGTGCCGCTGTTGAAGATGCTGGAAGAGTCTAAGTCGATGTCGGATGAGGATGTCCTTGACACTGTGCTTGAGTTTGCTCGGCAAGCCTATCAGCACAAAGCTGATTTGGTTGGGCCTGATTCGTGGTCTCATTTCGAGCGATCCATCATGCTGCAAGTGATTGATTCGCAATGGCGCGAACACCTTTCGTCGTTGGATCATCTGCGCCAAGGTATCCATTTACGTGGATACGCACAAAAGAACCCCAAGCAAGAATACAAACGTGAGGCGTTTGAGTTGTTCTCCGATATGTTAGACCGTGTGCGCGACGATGTCATGAAAATCCTCATGACAGTCCGCGTACAGTCACAAGAGGAAGTTGCGCAGGCAGAGCAAGATGCGGCCAATTTGGCTCATTCGCAAAATGTGCAGTTTCAGCATGCTGACTACCTAGACCCAGACACCCGCGAAGAACCCGCTGATCGTGGCGCGCAAGGGGCGGGTGCAGTCACCCAAGTACGCAATGTGTTGCCCAAAGTTGGTCGTAACGATGCGTGCCCTTGTGGTAGCGGTAAGAAGTACAAGCACTGCCACGGGCAAATTCAGTAAGTCGATCTTCCAGAACAAGGGGCACAAGATGTTGGATAACGCACAGAACCTGGTTGCCGATATCTCAAGATGGATCGCGTGTGAATCTCCTTCAAACGACGTGTCAGCGCTGCACCGTATGGCAGCGATTGCGGCCACACAGGCTCGCGAGGCGGGATTGTCGGTTGAACTGTCGTCGATTGGTGAAAAAAAGCTACCTCTGTTGCTGGTTAGTAATCGAGCTCAGGGTGATGCAAGACCAGGCATTTTGGTGTTGGCGCATCTGGACACTGTCCACCCCGTCGGGACGATCACTGAGCTGAACAAGCTTCGCATCGAGGGTGATCGTCTTTATGGGCCAGGCAGCTACGACATGAAGGCGGGTGCCTATCTGGCGTTGACCGCCCTTTGCGAACATGCCGCTGCAGCATCCTCATGCCTGCCCGTCGATTATCTGATGGTGCCCGACGAAGAAGTGGGTAGTCACGATTCACGACCTTTTATTGAAAAGTACGCGTCGCGAGCTAAGTACACACTCGTTGCCGAACCCGCGCGTGCAGACGGGGGCAAGTGTGTCACCGCCCGAAAAGGGACAGGCATGGTCAAGCTTTGCGTCATGGGCTGCCAAGCTCACGCCGGCGTCAATCACGACAAAGGGCGCAGCGCCATTAAAGAAATGGCTCACCAAGTGTTGGCTGTTGAAGCCTTGACGGATTACCAGCGAGGCATTACCGTCAGTGTTGGCAAAATCGCAGGTGGTACGGCAACTAACACCGTACCGGGTGTCTGTGAGGCAATGATTGATTTTAGAATCCCGGATGCCTTAGCAGGCGAAGAGATTCTGGCTAAATTCAACGCGCTCAAAGCCATCGGGCCGGACGTAAGCCTCCAGGTTGAGGTAGAACTCAATCGGCCTCCGATGGTTAAAACCTTGCAGTCTGCTGCGCTACTGGCGAAGATTCAAGATCAAGCGACAGCAGCCGGCTTTTCGCTCGAAGAGGCGCCCATGACAGGGGGCGGCAGCGATGCGAACTTTACCTCTGCGATGGGTATCCCCTCGATTGATGGGTTGGGCGCAGATGGTGACGGTGCCCACACGCTATCAGAGTACATTTTGATTTCAACCTTGCCTGCCCGGTTGCAGTTCTGGCGCAATACCTTCAGCAACCTGGACTAACCCAAGCAATCATCAACCTCAGTAAGTTGCACGGTGGTCAGGTGGCTCACATGAGGACAGATTGTCAGTTCAATTAAACGTATCCAACACGTGTCCTGGGCCTGCATCCATGTCAACGTAGTTCTCACCGTCATGCACCAAGCAGCCGTTGACCCAAACCCCATGAACGCCTGCTGGTGATCTGACTTTTCTTGACCCGCCGCCCGGTAAGTCGGTTCGATTCTCTAGTTTTGACATACCCACTGTCGCAGGATCAAAGAGCAGCATATCCGCAGGAGAACCCTCAAGTAATCTGCCTCGATCAGGGATGCGAAAGCGGTTTGCTGGGTCGCTGGTCAAGCGGCGTATACCTTCGGCTAGCGTGAAGTGGCCTGTTTCTCGTACCCAATGAGATAAAAAATGCAGACCAAAGGCTGCGTCACACATGTAAATGAGGTGCGCGCCTGCGTCAGACAGGGTAATCACGCTGGCCGGGTGTTTCAGCAGCGGAGCGACGCCTTCATCAATGTGGTTATAGAACTTGCCAATAAAGTGTGTTTTCAAGTCTTCTTTTATCGCAATATCAAAAAATACATCCAAGGGGTCTTGACCGGAGGTAGTGGCGATCTCATGTATCGACAGACCTTCGAGCTGTTGGATTTCTGGATGTACCCCTTCACCGACTTCGATATAGCGCCAGTCGCCAAGAAATAGGATGCCCTTTTTGGGCTGAGCGAGGGTAGCCCTTAGCTGATTTCGGAAGGCGGCCGTCCCATAAATGGTTTTGATCGCCTCAGGTGTTTGTCCGTTGATGGCGTCAAAGGCAGAATGACTCAGCAGCGGGTATGGCTCTTCAAGCGTAAAATCGAAAGAGAGCGGCTGGCAGCTCGTGAGCATGAACAGCTCGTTTCCTCTGGCTTGGGCTTGCGAACACCGTTCGTAATAACTGAGACCTTGCTCAGGTGTGGCCGGGTTGTACATGCTCAGCACGGTAGAGATGTAGGCCGGACGCTTGGTATCGTGAGCAATTTTTTCCATGACATCCGGGTTTGCGCGGGCACCCGTGGCCATCATAAAGACACCCTTGTTTTTTTGACCCAAGACCTCCGTCAAGGCGTAGAGCTCTTCTTCGGTTGCAATGGTAGAAGGCATGGGTCGCCCACCAAAACCACTGTGATTGGGGGAAAAGGACGAAGCGAAACCAATAGCACCTGCGTCCATTGCCTCACCGACAAGTCGCCGCATGGCGTCTAATTGCTCGGGTGTTGGGATGTGTTTTTCGCTGGCATCTTCGCCCATGACCGCAGTACGAATCACGGAATGACCTGCGAACACGGCCGTGTTCAGGTAGGGTTTTGTCGCACGCAGCTGATCCATATAGTCTGCAAAGGATTCGAAATTCCATTTGATCCCAGCTCGCAGTGCTTCTAGATCCATGCCTTCAACGACCGACAGATTCTTGATCATGGTCTCTCGCAAATCGGCTGGACAAGGGGCAATCCCGAAGCCACAATTGCCCATGACTGCGGTGGTCACGCCGAGCGCGGGAGATGGTGACATCGTTCTATCCCAGGTGACTTGTGCGTCAAAGTGCGTGTGCAAATCCACAATCCCTGGCATGAGCGATAAGCCGTTGGCGTCAAGTTCGTGAGGCGCTGTGTCGGTGATCGTACCGATTGTCTTGACGACCCCTTGCGCGACGCCGACATCGGCGGTTCTGGGTGGATTGCCCAATCCATCAAAGACTTGCGCCTGACGGATAATGAAGTCGTACATATTGTCCCCTCAAGAAAAGGTACTGCTTGTGACAAGTCGTTATTTTTTCTTCGACTATAACGCGATGGCGTACGTCTTATAATCCGACCCAAAGCAGTCTCAATCCATACTCACTAGGCAGCGATGCAGAATAATCTCACTCGAAACACCCTGGCCGTCGCATCCATTTTTGGGCTGCTGGCTTTGTCTATTTGGGTATTGAAGCCGTTCTTGGCGGCAACCGTCTGGGCGGGCATGATTGTCGTGTCGACATGGCCAACGTTGATTGCACTAGAGCGCGTGTTCGGTGGACGACGCGCACCAGCAGTCGCGGTAATGACTGTGGCGATGTTACTGTTGCTGGTGATGCCGTTGTGGTGGGCGATCAGTACGATCGTCAAAAATTCAGATGACATTATTGCAGTGAGTACACATCTTGCTGCTGGCGGCTTGCCAGAGACGCCAGAGTGGCTAAAAACGATCCCGTTTATCGGTGAAAAGCTCGTCAGTGCCTGGGCCGATCTGGTTGCCGGCGGGGCAGAAGGTCTAACCGAACATGTGGCGCCTTATGCTGCGCAAACGGGCAAATGGATTTTGTCGCAATTCGGTGGTTTGGGCGGTATTTTGATTCAGTTTCTGCTGGTCATTGGGATTGCAGCGATTTTTTACGCGACGGGCGAAGATGCGGCGGTATTACTTAGAAAGCTCGGGCGTCGATTGGGCCATGCCCGAGGTGAAAAGGTCATGATCCTTGCAGGGCAGGCCATTCGAGGGGTTGCCTTGGGGGTCGGGGTAACGGCAATAGCGCAGACAACGCTAGGCGGCCTTGGCTTGGTGGTCGCTGGTGTCCCTTTCGCGGGGGTTTTGTCAGCCGTCATGCTGATGCTTTGTATTGCGCAAGCAGGGCCGTCGCTCGTTTTGCTACCCGTGGTTGGTTGGATGTACTGGCAAGGCAACAGCACGTGGGCAACGGTTTTACTGATCTGGAGTTTGTTTGTTGCCAGCCTGGACAACATCCTGCGACCGATGTTGATCAAACGCGGGGCAGATCTGCCCTTGCTACTTATCTTGGTTGGTGTGCTCGGTGGCTTGCTTACTTTTGGTTTGATTGGGATTTTTGTGGGCCCCGTTGCACTCGCCGTCACTTATACCTTGATGCAATCATGGCTGGATGAAGAAGACTCGGAAGAGACGGACGGGGCGTAACCCTGTCGTTGCAGTCAGATCAGAAAAATCGTTGCAAGGCCCAGGAAGATCAGAAATCCCAGTGAGTCTGTGGCAAACGTCAACAGCACGGACGAGCCCAGCGCAGGGTCTTTACCAAAGCGAGCACGTGTCATCGGTACCAGCACGCCCACGCAGGCACCAATCAGCATATTGCCGATCATTGCTGCCATCATGACCAGGGCGATGGGTAGTGATCTTGATATCGCCCAAGCGAAGCCTGCCGCAACCAGACTACCCAGCAGGCCGACGAGAAACGTGACGATTAATTCACGTTTGATCAAGGCCCAGAGATTCTGCGCGTTGACCCGACCCACAGCAAGTGCTCTGATAATCAACGTCATGGTTTGATTGCCCGAATTACCACCGATACCCGCGACGATCGACATCAGAAACGCCAACATGACGATTGTGCTCACCGTTTCTTCAAAGCGTGACGCAACAAAAGACGCGATTGAAGCGGTGCCAAGATTAAGCATCAACCAAGGGGCGCGGTTGCGCAAGGCCATGGCAATCGGCGCGAAGATATCCTCTTCTTGCATACCCGCCCGAGACAGGGCTTGCTCGTCAGAGTCTTCCCGAATGACGTCCACCACCTCACCAATCGTGACACGACCAATCAAGCGGCCAATCTCATCAATCACTGGCGCAGAGATCAAGTCGTAGCGTTCAAACGCATTGGCGGCGTCAGAGTCTGTATCCAAGGGGCTCAAGGACAAATAATCGGTGCCCATGACCTCCCGAACATCGATTTCAGGCTCGTTAACCAGCAAGGCTGACAAGGATAACGTGCCCAGCAATTTGTCCTGACGATCCACCACGAAAATTTGATCAGTGTGATCAGGTAGTTCGGGTAATCGTCGCAAATAACGAAGCACGACCTCAAGCGACACATCTTCTCTGACCCGCACCATCTCAAAATCCATGATGCCACCGACACTGTCGTCGGGGTAGCCCATGGCTTCGATCAATCGAGCACGTTCTTCGACCGTTAAGCCTTTTTGCACCTCGGCCACGATATCGGGGGGCAGATCAGGTGCCAAATCGGCCAACTCGTCCGCGTCCATTTCACTGGTCGCGGCCATGATGTCCTGGCGATTCATGGCCTCGAGCAGAGACTCTCTCACCCAGTCACTGACTTCGAGCAAGACTTCGGCGTCGAAAGCTGCAGACACCAAGCGCCAGATCATCTGCCGCTCTGTTTTAGGCAACGACTCTAGGATAAAAGCGATATCCGCGGGGTGAAGCGAATTGACAAAGCCTTGCAGTTCAGCTTCGTGCTGACGCTGCAGCAGGTTCTCGACCAGATCGGCTCTATCTCCTCCCTCGGCTTGGCGATGGACGAGGTTTTCGATGACCTCATGTCGATGCAAAACCTCTTGTACGCGCGCAAGTGCCTGCTGGGCGTCTTCGGGGTCTAGACGGCGCAGGGTCACGGGCGAGTCAGTCGAGGGATGTGTCATCAAATCACTGTTGCGCCATCCATTCTTGCGCGAGCGTTACCCAATAGGTAGCACCCAGTGGCAACAATTCGTCGTTGAAATCGTAGGATCCGTTGTGCAGTGTGCAGGGCCCTAGGCCATGGCCAGCCAAACGGTGATCGCCCATCCCGTTGCCAATGAAAACATAGCAGCCTGGTACTTCTTGCAACATGAACGCGAAGTCTTCGGCGCCCATGGTGGGCTGCACCGAGTCATTGACGTTTTCAGCACCGACGATGCTTCTCATGACGTTGGCAGCAAAGGCTGTTTCTTTTGGGTGATTGATGGTGGGGGGATACGTACGATCAAAGACGAAATCTGCTTCACAACCCATCGCAATTGCCGTGTTTTCAACGATCTCTTTCATGCGGCGTTCAATCAAGTCGAGCGTCTCGATCGTAAAGGTGCGCACCGTGCCTCGCATGATGGTTTCGTTGGCAATGACATTGTCTGCGCTACCACCATGGATCTGTGTGATGCTGAGCACAGCAGCGTCAAGCGGGTTTCTGTTGCGAGTGACAATTGTTTGCAGAGACTGTGCCATCTGAACTGTCGCCATCAGCGGGTCCGCACCCAAATGAGGAAGCGCGGCATGCGCGCCTTTACCTTTTACGGTAATTTCAAATCGATTGCTTGACCCCATCATGGGGCCGGGCGTCACCCCAAACGTGCCGACCTTCGTGTTTGGCCAGTTGTGCATGCCAAAGACGGCCTCCATGGGGAACATGGTAAACAGACCATCATCGATCATGCGCTTAGCACCCGCGTAGCCCTCTTCAGCAGGTTGAAAAATGACATAAACGGTACCTGCAAAATCGTTATGCTCAGCTAAGTAGCGTGCAGCATTCAAGAGCATGGCGGTATGGCCGTCGTGACCGCAGCCGTGCATCTTGCCCTCGTGGGTACTGGCGTGCGGAAAAGTGTTGATTTCTTGCATGGGTAAAGCATCCATGTCGGCACGCAGGCCAATTGCGCGCGAACCTTCCCGCTTGCCCTTAATGATGCCAACCACCCCGGTGCCACCCAAGCCGCGGTGAATGGGGACCCCCCATTTCTCAAGGGATTTTGCCACCACATCTGCTGTGCGATGTTCTTCGTAGGCTAGCTCAGGATGGGCGTGAATATCGCGGCGAATGGCTTGGATTTCAGACTGCCAATGCAAAAAAGGCTCAAGAAGTTTCATGGGAGTGACTCAAATTTGGAAGATTTCTACATTATCGACTAATTGAGCCGATTTTCAACTCAAACCCTATCTCAGTGACAGGGGATCGAGATAGGGCTTAACCATGTCAAATAATTTGGGTTGTATCGCTGAGTTTCCGGACACGACGTTGCCGTCAAGCGGCCAAGGGTGCTTTCCACGCAGATCCTCGACGATGCCGCCTGCTTCACGCACAAGCAGGGTGCCAGCAGCCACGTCCCAGGGGGCCAGTCCCATTTCCCAGTAACCGTCGAAGCGGCCGCAAGCGACCCAGGCCAGATCCAACGCAGCGGCCCCGTTGCGGCGAACCCCGCGCGTCTGGTGGATCGCGTCTTTTAAGGCTGGCATGTATTCATCGGTGAATGAGTAATCTCTGAAGGGCAAGCCAGTCCCGAGCAAGGCTTGACTGTATTCAGTCGTGGTCGAGCAATGGATGGCCTGACCATTTAGCTGAGCACCGTGGCCATGGATGGCAGTAAACATCTCGTCCCGACAGGGGTCGTACACCACGGCCACGATCGGCGTGTCGACAACGAGGGGTTGATTGCTCTGATCTGACCATCCTGCGTGGCCAATCAGACCAATGGATACCGCGTACTGAGGGATGCCGTGCAGGTAGTTTGTCGTGCCATCCAAGGGGTCAATGTACCAAGTCGCGCTGCCGCTCGGCCTGCCGCCAGTCTCTTCTGCGACAATGCCGTATGCGGGTGTGCCGGCTTTCAGCACTGACAAACAGGCTTGTTCGGCGAGCCGATCCGCTTGAGAAACCAGGTCGTTTCTGCCTTTGTGGTCAATCACCAATTCAGTTCGACGTTTTGCGTAGGATTGCAGCACGGCGGCTGCCGCGCGAGCCGCGTCAATGGCAGTGCTCAGGGCTTGGTTTAACTGGGTCATGAAAGTTTTATCCGGAAGGTCGTCATCGGGCATTGAGGATGATGAGTTTACGCTGTTGAGTGAAATGAGGATGTCGAGTGAATTTGACCGCTAAACGATGACAAACCAATTTCAAAGGTTGAAATGGGTATGGGCGGGTCTGCCGAGCTTCACGCTGGTTGATCTTGCGATCAACGGCGAGCGCTTGACGAGCGTGGTCAACGCATGGCGCAGCGACTTGGCACGCCCGGCACGTTTGCACTTGGTCGGCTGGGTGAGTCATGTAGGTACTCTCAGCACCGAATTGTCGACGTTGGGATCACGTGTCCCGCCAGCTTTGCCTGGCGTTCATCTGATCGACGTTGATGCGAGAGGCGTCAGCCTGACCTTATTTGTGGGGGTACGTGTTTCGTCGGTCACCCAGTTGCGCGGCCATGTGGATGCGGTTTGGCTCGACCAGCGATTGGTCACGGACCTTGGGGCCGTAGAGTCGTTGCTCAAACGCAATCGGTTCGACGATGACACTTGGCTGGCTGAGCGGTGCAGGTCATCGATGGCTGCGTCTCGAACACCGTTAAAAAGTGTCATCGTGATCGGCGGGGGCTTGGCCGGAACCACCATTTCACGTGCTCTCGCGTTGCGGGGTTGGCAAGTCAGCCTACTGGATGCTGATGGCCTGACTGAACCTTCCCGTCACCTAGGGCATCACAGCGCAGCCATTACGCCGCAGATTTCGACCGATGACGACCAGCGGGCGCGTTTGTCTCGTGCGGGGCTGTTACGCGCCGCAGCGCAGTGGCAAACGGTACCCGCCAGTATTGCAAACTGGTGCGGATCGATTCAACTCGAAAGGTTGGAAGGCGGTCGTGTTGTTGACCTGCAAGACCAAGCTCAGACACTGGGGTTTGACCCCGCCTGGGTGCGCTATGTAGGTCGTGTTGAGGCGAGTGAGTTAGCAGGTACACCGGTGAACCGAGGGGGGTTGTATTTTCCGATGTCGTGTCAAGTGCAGCCAAATGAACTGGTTCAATGGCTGACCGAGACGAGTGGGTTGAAAGTCAGCAAGACAAACGTGGTTCGCATTGAATATGCGAACGAGCAGTGGCATGCCTACAGTGAGTTAAGCAACATGCCAGCGGCCTCTGCGACCAAAGTTATATTAGCCAATAGTGGCGGCACAAAGGCTTTACTGGCAAGAAGCGGGCTGTTGCCAAAGGGCAGTCGGTTGCAGGGATTGCACGCGCTCGGGGGTGAAATCTCTTTGCTGCCAGCCGCTGCATTAGGTGGCGGGCCTGACTTGATCGTCGGGGGCGATGGTTACGTCTTGCCAGCGGTTCAAGGGGTTTGTGTCTCTGGTGCCACCTACGTTCACGCGCCAGACCGGGTTGAGACGACCACCGCTGGACGGCGTCGCAACCTTGAACGAGCTTCAGATTTGTTGGGTTTGCCCTTGCTTAGTCAATCTCAGGAGGCCGATCAATTACCCGGTTGGGCAGGGCTCAGAGCAGTGCTGCCGGGGCGTTTTCCGGCCATTGGCCCGATGAGCAATGCCCCCGGATTGTGGGTGGCAACGGCATTTGCATCGCGTGGCTTGACGTGGTCTGCGCTTGCCGCCGATCTGATTGTGGCCGCTTTTGAGGGCGAGCCGATACCGCTTGAAAACGACCTGATGAAAGAAGTGAGTCCGAATTAAGCATAATTGCTACAATATGATGAGAATTAGCAAATTAAGCAAACATGCACCTCGACTCGCTCAAACTCTCTGATACGTTGCCGGCCAAAGTCGGTTTTGATCTGGGTAGTGGATTAAAACTCGTTGTCGAACCGCATGCACCTGGCGTGTTTCGTGTTCGTGTGGGTAAACCTGAATCCGTTGTAGGCGACATATTGCCTGGCACGCGGGCGAAAGTGCATGCTGATTATTTGCTTGCACGGCCCGAAGCGATTGGAGAAATGCTGGTTGAACCACTCGAAGGTTCCCCGACGGGCTGGCGACTGACGCAAGGTGATTTCAGTCTTGATCTCGCCAGTAAACCATTCTCTCTGTCCTTGAAACGTCAAGGCAATCCCGTGCTGACATTGGCAGCGGCAGGGGTTCAGTATGCAGACCAGACGTGGTTCTTCGGATTTGAACTGAGCCCGCAAGAAAAAGTCTTTGGGCTTGGTGAGTCAGAGGGCGATCTGGATAGACGGATGGAAGTCATCGTCTCTGATGAGCCTACCCACCGTGCCTTGCCACTCGCGTGGGGGATTTCAGGCTGGGGTGTTTACGTCAACACCTTAAATCGTGTTGAACATGACTTAGGCGTTGAGACTGCGAATACCTACCAGTTGGCGGTCAATGACGAAACGCTTGACCTGTTCCTGTTCGCAGGCGAGCCGACAGAGATTTTGAATCAATACACGCAATTAACCGGACGGGCAGGTCAGCCTGTGCTCTGGTCGATGGGTGTATGGCTTGAACAAGATGCCAGCCAGACGGCAACCCAAACAGCAGAGACCATCGTCGAGTTTCGTCAAAAGAAGTTGTCGGTCGATGGGGTGTTGATGTTGCCCCCCGCGGCTTGGGCGTACCAGGATTCGAAGTTGATCCCTGAATGGGATGCGTTGCGCTTTCCGGATGCGAAGCAAGTATTGGATCTCTTTGCAAAACGCGCTATTCATCTGTGTTTGCATACGATCCCAGCGGTGCCCGCTGGCAGTGTTTTATTTGAAGAGCTGGAGGATCGTGGCTGGTTATTGTTGAAAGACAGTGGGCAAGCCCATGTCTTCGAGGGCAATGCCATTACCGCAGGGCAATCCTTTGGATTACTCGACCTGACCCATAAAGATGTATACAACGCGTGGTCTGAGCGCCATCGCCATCTCGCCGAGGAAGGCGTCGGTGCCACAGCGTGTGACGTGCAGTTTGACTTCCCCGACGACATCACAGCAAGGGGTGGTGAGAGCGGTGCCGTTCTGCGTGCGCTGTATCCGGCCCTCGCAAGGCGAGCGCTGTTTGAGGCCGCGGCTGGCCAGAAAGTGCCGCCCGAAGGCGTCGTGTTCAGCAATGACCTCTTCCCAGCCTCGCAGCGATTACTTTGGCAGCATGCCCCTCGCGTGGCCAATGATTGGTCGGGCTTACAACATACGTTGCGCACGGCTTTATCCGTGGGCGCAAGTGGTATCCCTGTGCAGTTTCATTCGATTGGTAATGCTCAAGCTGATCTGGGTCAGATGACGCCTGAGCTTTACCTACGTTGGCTCGGGATGGCCGTGTTGTCGAGCAACTTCTGTTTTCAAGGGATCAAAGGCTTAACACCGACCTCGTTGGATGAACAGACACAAGCGCTTGTTCAAGGCTGGTTGCAGTTGCGCTACCGACTTATCCCCTATGTATTAGGGGCGATTGAAGATGCGGCGCGCACTGGCTTGCCTGTTCAAAGATCCATGCCTCTCTCGTTTCCGGCCGATGATGAGGCGCATCGCTGGGATACCCAGTATTTGTTGGGTCCTGCGCTCTTGGTGGCACCCGCCATGAAGCCTGGCCGTGAGATTCAAGTGTACTTGCCCAAAGGTGAAGCCTGGTGGGATTTAAACACGGGATGGCGTTATGAAGGCGGTAGCACCCTGACCATGGATTGCGGTCTTGATACGCTGCCTGTTTTTGGCCGCGAGGGGCATATGCTATGCCTCGGCCCGACCGCTCAGCATACGGGTGAGTTCAACTCTGCCCGCATTCTTGATGAAGTGTGGATGTTCGGCATGCCCATTCATAATCCAGTCGTGATGCGCAACAAAATTCGGGTGATGCAGATGCAAGGATCCAGCTACATCAAAGGCCTTGAAGGCTTGAGAATTCTTCCCTCTGAAGGCCTCGAGGTCAAGCGCCGTGGGGCTGAAGTCCGTATTTCGCGAGCACGATGATGTTGGATTCTTCACGAGAAAGTTTAGAAAGATACTTGGCCAGAATTGCCGAGCGCGATCAACAAGTCAAAGCCTTCGTCTGGCACGATGCAGATTATGTCCGAGAGCAGTACGATCGTTTGTCTGCGAATACTAAAAACTTGCCACTCTATGGTATCCCGGTTGCCGTCAAAGACATCATCGATACGGTTGACATGCCGACCGAATACGGTTCTAAAGCATTTGCTGGCAATCGACCCAAAGCTGATGCGGGTGTCGTTGCTCGATTGAGAACGGCAGGCGCCATTGTGATGGGTAAAACAGTGACGACAGAGTTCGCGCATATTCACGCTGGGCCAACTGTCAATCCACACAATTTCGCGCACACCCCAGGTGGGTCATCAAGTGGCTCTTGCGCGGCGGTTGCGGATGGGATGGTGCCGTTGGCGTTTGGAACTCAGACGGGTGGTTCAACGATTAGACCGTCGGCGTTTTGCGGTATCGTTGGATTTAAACCGACGTATGGCATGATCCCGTTGACAGGGGTCAATCCATTTTCAACCAGCTTGGATACGATTGGTATTCACGCAAAAGAGGTCGCCGATGCGGCGGTGATGTATTCGGTGCTGCGCGGTCAAACGATGCCGCCGATCCAGCAAAGCTACGATCTGAGGATTGGCTGGTTTCCTGGTCCGTATGCAGATCGCGCGGGCGCGGATGCGCAGCAGGCACTGAAGCTGGCAAGATCTACGTTGCTCAAACGTTCAGGCATAGACTTCGTCAATCTTGAGTTGCCCGCACAAGACTTCATTGATTTGACCGAAGGCAACAACGTGATTGCAGCTTATGAGGCTGCTCAGTATCATCGTTACGTTTATGCACGGGCCGCTGATGTGATGGGCGAGGCAACGCGCGCCATCATTGAAAAGGGGATGAGTATCCCTGAGGCCGAATACAAGGCACAGCTCGATCACATGACAAAGTGCCGCGTCAAATTTGCGCAAGCCCTAGAACAGGTAGATGCGGTGTTGACTTTCAGCGCGACGGGTCAAGCACCACTGCTTGCACAGGGGACTGGCGACTCAGTCTTTAATCGTGCCTGGACAAGTTTGGGCACACCTTGTATCAACCTGCCTTTGACCAAAGGCGATCTCGGCTTACCGCTCGGCGTGCAGTTGGTGAGTGCGGTGGGTCGTGATTTCCGGTTGTTACAAATCGCCCAGCAAATCGAGAAGATGTTTCCGCGTCAGTCGAGTTGACACGGACACTAAAAATAAGTCATAATATCTGGCTTGGGGTCGGTAGCTCAGTCGGTAGAGCAGCGGACTTTTAATCCGTTGGTCGCGAGTTCGAGTCTCGCCCGACCCACCAAGTAAAAACAAAGGTCTCAGAGGATAAACGCCCTGAGACTTTTTGTTTTTGCGGCTCTAGGTTATTTTCCCTTGTATTTGTGCGGCTTTCAGGCGGTTTTGAATATCCGATTTTTAGAGGCTTATTTTCCGTGTAACCCCTATGTAACCGGATTCGGAAAATGAAAGGCTGTCGGTGTCAGTGCTAATGCTGCTTATGGGTTTGTTTCTGGGAAGGGGGGCTTAGTTCGGAAATAATGCCTTTGACGGTTTTGCCGAGAGATACGCGCGCGCGTAAGCGGTGTTGTTTGTTACCTCGGGTAACACCTCTGGGTAACAAACTAGTCGACGTGAAACAGTCAACCAGTCAACCAGTCAACCAGTCAACCAGTCAACCAAGTTTAGTTGACAGGATGGTTGACCAAACAGGCCACGCTTAACTCGCCCGATTCATTGGCTTGCGGCCTCTTGGTACAGTGATAACGGCACCCGCGACAGGATGACAGCCACCTATCCGATAACGGGTCAGGTATGCGTCGGTTCGTTTAACGTCTACTTGTCCGGCAACCAAGAATACCCAGCCACGCTTAACCCACTTGGTCACAGCGACACGGCTAACCCCGAGCCGACGAGAGTATTCCGCCATTGTGCAAAATTCCATAGCAACCCCTTATATAGTTAATGACTATTAAGTATTGTTTTGTAATAGCTTTTTTAGTCAACCTAATTTCAACTATGCATAGCTAGTTGAATATCACGGTGCGCAATGCCCTCGATGAGATACCCTCTGGGGAAGGACCCATCGACTCAAATAGCACCATGGCAC
>NZ_CBAZRM010000020.1:0-28204 GCF_964834465.1 Jezberella sp. | reverse complement strand
CAATGTGTTGACACCATTCCAGCCCGGTGAAATGTAGATACCCACCCCATTACCAGAGACTGGGCTACTGGTTGTGGAGTTATAACTTGTGCCAGTCAGATTAATACTGCCTGTGCCAGCTGCCAAGGTAATAGCAGGCGTGCCAGATCCGGTACCCGTCCCGATCAAAATACCGTAGCTATTCAAGTTGTTGGCTGTCACCGTGGTGAGACCAGTAGCGATCATGGTGATATTGAGACCACTACCGGTGGTCTTAATATTGGCGCCAACCGTGATTCCATTGTTAGCAGTCAGGGTCAAGGTGGGTAGCGTCCCACCTGAGTAAGTACTGGTAATCGCGGAATTCACGAGGATATTGCCATCCGCCTGCGTGGTGCCGGCCGTTGCAATAGCGACCCCAGTTGCACTTGCGGTAGAGCTTGCACCTGAGCCAGTACTGATCGTGACACTTGTACCAGCAGATAATGCGGTGTTGATCGCACTGGCCAAGATAACTGAATCGCCTGCCGTATTGGCTGTGCTGGTCGCATTGATCTCAACGTTATAGGGATCGAGCAACCACTGACCTGCTTGTACGGCGGCGCCAATCGAGAGCACTTCACCCGAGGTTTCGACCAACCCGTTACTGCCCGACGACCCCAAGGCTTGTGAACTGAACGTGCCATTCGCGGTCAATGCGAGACCGTAACTTAAGACATTACCGCCCTTACCGTTTTGGGTTGCATTTGAACTCAAGCTCGTCGCTTGATCGATGTCCGTGGTTTGTGATGTCGGAAGAGAAAGAATATGAGAGAGCATTGGTAGCGTGGCATCTCGTGTTGCACTACCAGCGAGGGGATTCGCTTGAAAATCTCGGCCGGTGATAATGTTACCGCCGCCTGTCGTGCCGTTGGCTTCGAGCGTTGCACTCGTCAGCGTCGTACTAATGAGACCGGATTGAGCAATCGTGCCACCAAGACCTGCCCCACCATTCGTTTGAATGTAACCCGTATTTTGATAAATACCAGCGGGTGAACTGAGAATAATCAAACCACCATTATCAGCGTTGGCTTGGATTTGAGCAGCAGTGACCAAGGCAGAATTACCGGCAATATAGATTTCACCGGCTTTGGTACTGATCGAATTGGTGAGAGTTGCGCTTGAAGTTGCGCTAGCGTTGGTGCTGATACTGTTGCCTGGTAAGGCATTTGCAGTCACAGAAGACTGACGATCAAGGGTGGTATTGTCTGAAAGATTGCTGCCATTTGTCAAAGCAACCAAGGCTGGTGGTGCCAAGGTTGAACCGCTACCGCTGGTGTTATTGATACCAATTTGCACTCCACCCCCAGCGGTCACCCCATTGGCACTCACGACAGAGGCGATCAGTTGCGTCTGATTTTGCCCCGCAATTTGAATGGTACCGCCGGTTGACCCCGTGCCGTTGGCAGCGACCGAGGTACTAGTCAAGTTTAAATTACCTGAAGTCGCCGTTGCATAAACCGCCCCGCCGGTCGTGCCGTTAGCTTGTACCAGCGCATTATTGAAAGTCATATCGTTGGCAGCAAGCGCGATCACCCCGCCTTGTCCGACCAAACTGTTAGCAGAAATTGCCCCGGCGAGTGAGGCGGTTCCACTATAAACCGTCAAGTTAATTGCACCAGCATCGACCACAGCAGTCGCCGATTGCCCACTGGTTAGCGCCGCACTTTGATTGACGGACTGGTTAGACACCGAGGCAGATGAACCATTTGTGTTCGATATCACACTGGTTGATGACAGTGTTGCAGCAGTTGCCGCAGCATCATTGGCGGAAATCGTGGACGTCGACGTTGAAATAACACTGTGGTTAGCTTGAATATTGACAGAACCACCGCTTGCCTGAGCAACAGATGAAAGCGTCCCACCAGTCGCCGTGGTCGGTGCAATCACGATATTCATCGCTGCTTGTGACGTACCGGCGACCGTCCCAGAGGCGACATTGATGTAGGTTGTCGTCCCGGAAACAGCCGCTGCATTCGCTGCATTGATGGCTGCGGTCAGGCTGCTGGCCATGTTGGATGCCGAAATATTCACCACGGCTGTGTGTGCTGCGGCACTTGACGCAGCCGCATTAGCAATCACCGCAGTCGCGGCCGACGCTGCTTGAGCACTCGTGATTGCTGATAAAAGCTGCTGTGCGGACATTGGCGTTGCTGCAGAAGTGCCATTACCACTGCTCGATTTACCGGAAACTGTATTCGATTGTGAAGATGATGTGCTTGAAGAAGTGCCAGATCCGTTTGTTTGTGAACCGGTTGACCCTGCATTCGTTGAACCCGAGGATGAACCTGAATTGCTTTGCCCGGGGTTGTTAGACCCCGAGTTACCAGAGCCAGAGCTTGATCCTGAACCTGAACTCGAACCTGAGCTTGTTGACCCTGATGATCCACCGGTTGAAGTACCCGTCGAAGTGTTTGACGTCGTACTTGACGTGGTACCTGTGCTGCCACCGCCGACTGAGCCAGAGGAAGTTCCGTTCGCAGACAAGTTACCCGCAATCACCACGTTGTTGCCTAACAGATTGATACCACCCGTGCTACCACCAGTGCTTGAAACCGAGCCCGTTGCACTAATGCTGTCCGCAGTCGCCGACACTTGATTAGCGCTTGTCACACTGTTGGCAGCCAAATTAACCGACGAAGCGGTCAATACGAGCGTGCTGTTCTGACCCAAATTGACCGAACCATTGTTGGTTAAGGCACCCGTTGCTTGCAAGGTTAAGGTCGTGTTCGCCGAGACAGTTGAGCTGTTTGAACCCGTCGTATTCGCAGAATTTGCCGTCTGAGCCGTGATGTTTGCGCCAGCTGCGACGGTCAAATCACCTTGAACAGCGACGGTGACGTTGGCATTCGCAAGTGCTGCTGAAAGCGCCGTTGCAGTCGATGCATCAATCACCAAACCATCGGGATCCAGCATCCAATTACCCTTTTGCCCCAACGGCGCAGAAGTATTGACAATGGTGCTTGCCGAAATTTTCAACGACCCCTGCGAGCTGGTCTCAATTGCACCGCCATTACCACCTAAAGCACCGCCTCTGGCATTAAACGTGCCAGCAACGGTCGTTTGCTGGCTAGACCAAACATTAATTTGACCGCCATTGCCAATGCTCGTCGATGAAACGTCAACCGTGGCGCCCACTTGAATTGTGGTGGTTTTGGCGAGATTCTGTGCGACAACATTGCTACGCGTACCATCAGCATTCTGCGTGAAACTGACATCCGTCGTACCAACATTGACTGTGCCGCCATTGAGCGCGCCTTTGGCAGTTGTCTTTGAACCCGCCGCCAAGGTCACATTGTCGCCAGTAATGGTTACTTGACCGCCATTCGCTGTTTTCGAGTTTGCCGCGACAACCCCCGCCTGATTGACTGTGCCCGCGACGAGAGAGATTTTTCCGCCAGAGATCTGCAAACCGGTAGCAGAAATCTTGCCCGTGTTGTTGATGACCGATGCACGCAAGTCAGACACTGAATTGGCAGCAATTAATATCTGACCGCCACTCACCTTGATCACACGTTTGTTTTCAATCAGCGATTTAATCGCAGCAGCATCAACGCTGAAACCGACCAAAGAGCCGTTATCAAGGTTCAATGTGACTTTTTGACCTGAAACCAATGCAATAGCGTTATTGCCAGACAAGGTTGCTTGCAAAACACCCTCGTTTTTCACTTCAGGGGCCATCAATGCGATGTAGCCGTTTGCATTGTTAACAGTCAGTTTACCTTTGTTAACAATTGATCCTGAGCCGTTACCTGCGTAAGTATTTTTACCGGCCAAATAATCAGCGTCTTTGATATCCATCGTGGTCGCCACGATACCACCCGTATTAACCTCAGCGCCTTTGCCAAACACAACGCCGTTAGGATTAACAAAGACGACTTGTCCGTTTGAATTGACCGCACCATCAATCATTGATTTTGAAGCACTATTCACCCGATTGAGCGTCGATGAATTGGCATTGGGTTGGTTGAAATTGACCTGGGCGTTCTTACCCACGTCGAATGAATTCCAATTAATGACGGCTTTTTGCGAACTTTGATTGATATTGACAGTGTTTCCTGCGGTTGAAATCGTCGCTTGACCGGCCGATACCACCCCGCCCGTCGGTGTCGCATTCGGTGCTGGCGGCGCAGCCTGCACCACAGCAGCTGCAATACCCAAATAAGTTGAGCAAGCCACCTTGAGAATAGTTGATTTAACCTGAACACAGCACGCAACCCTACCCGCCACCAAGGAGGGCTGAAACCACTTCTTCAACAGAGAGGAGGTTTTGCTGTTTTGCCGCACGAAAATTTAAATTGAGAGAAAGAAGGCTCAACTTTAAATCTCGCGAGAAATAAAAAAATCCACCAAATGGCGGATAGTTCACATTTTTTTACAATTATTAATACAGAAGTTTTTGAATGTTGTTATTTTGACTCAATCTTCTATTTTATTTTTTTTGAAGCAGTTAAAAACAAAAACTTAAGACAAAAAAATCACAAAACTCAACGACTCAAGAAAATATTGTAAAAATGAGGTGTGACCTTTATACGACCTTTAATTTTCTATAAGTCATTGATTTTAAAGGACTTTATATTATGAATCAGCGTATTTTTTTAATAGCTCAGCAAGCTCAACTTGAAAATCACTAAGTTTATCTTGATTTTTAAAATCAATCGCAATAAGATTTTCACGTTGAGTTACTTTTGCGAAAAGTCTCTTGCCGCTTCTAAATTCAGTCACGCTTGGTTGTGATTTCTCGATTTTGGCAGACAGTGATGTTAATGCGTCTTTTTCCGTGCGAATTTGACCATTTGCCAATTTTCTGATAGCGTCCGTCACTTTTTCAGGAGAAAAGCTTTTCATTTTGGCAACCGTATTGTATCCAAGCAAGCTTGGATTCATTTGCAGCAGCTCGTGCGCTTGTTCTGATAAATGACCAAACGAAAAAATTTGAGACATCTGCGCTTCAGACACACCTGCCCGAAAGCTAAGCTGGGCCTGGGTTTCGCCCGTTAAGCCTTGAATTTTTTTAAAGCCAAGATACTTCTCGTAATCAGACAACGGTGAACTAATCAAGTTGCTGTAGAACGCAGCTTCGACCAATTCTGTTTCACCAAACTCTCGGACGATGGCTTCAATCTGTGTGCGATTTAATTCACGATAAGCTTGCACACGATTGTGTCCAGAGATGATTTGATAGCCCCCGCCTACCCTCGGTTTCACGACAATCGGATTGACTAGCGGGTTGTTCGCCAAGTTCGATTTCAGCTGTTCGTAATCGGCAGCAGACAAATGACGCTTCATGCCCGCCGTTTCGTAAATATCAGCGAGAGAGATAATATTGATCTGGTTATTCATGCGCCTAGGGTCTTGTTGAGGTATTGACGCTTCAGTTTAAATGACACGCCGCCCAATGACCATCACCCAAATCGCGTAGCTCAGGACTTTCTTGTTTACAACGCGCCTCGGCGCGCGGGCAGCGCGTATGAAAATGACAGCCGCTGGGGCGATTGACGGGATTCGGGATATCGCCCTTCAACACAATCCGCTTACGCTTGACGCGGGGCTCAGGAATGGGGACAGCCGAGAGCAGCGCCTCAGTATAGGGGTGCTTGGGATTGACATAGAGCTCACGCGATGAGGCGATCTCTACAATGCGGCCGAGATACATGACCGCGACACGATCACTGATGTGCTCGACCACAGACAGATCGTGGGCGATGAACAAGTAAGTCAAGCCCAAGTCACGCTGTAAATCAGATAACAAATTAATGACCTGCGCCTGAATAGATACATCCAGCGCTGAGACGGGCTCATCACACACAATAAGTTTGGGCGACACCGCCAGCGCCCGCGCAATGCCAACGCGTTGACGTTGCCCCCCCGAGAACTCGTGCGGAAAACGACGCAAATGACTGGCGTTCAGACCAACCGTTTCAAGCAAGTGCACAATGCGATCGTCATATGCTTTCGCCGTTTTAGTCAGCCCATGAATCACCAAAGGCTCACCGATGATCTCTCGCACCGACATGCGAGGATTCAACGACGCAAAGGGATCCTGAAAAATAATCTGCATATCGCGTCTGGCGGCCTGCAAGGCACCGGCATCCATGCGGGTGACATCTTGTCCGTTGAAACGAACCTCGCCAGCCGTCGGTTCAACCAGGCGCAACACACAGCGACCCGTCGTTGATTTACCACAACCCGATTCACCGACCATCCCGAGTGTTTCACCCGCTGCGATGTTAAAACTCAGGCCATCGACGGCGTGCAGGGTTTCAGTGACTCGACCAAAAAAATCCCGCTTAGCCGGAAACTCTTTCACCAAATTTTTTACTTCAAGAAGCGGTGCGGGCTGTGTCATAACGATCATGTAATGAGGTGGCAGGCCACGCGATGGCCCGAGGCGATTTCGCGAGGTATTGGATCGGCTTGGTTGCACACGGGCATCGCGTGAGGACAACGCGGGGCGAACCGGCACCCAGCGCCTAAGCCAATGAGTTTCGGTACCGAACCCGTAATCGTAGGCAGCCGTGTTTTTTCAGACGCATCTAGGTCGATTCTAGGAATAGATCTGATCAGTCCTTGGGTATAAGGATGCTGGGGGTTTGCAAACAAATCTTCTACCCTCGCCTCTTCAACCACTCGTCCCGCATACATGACCACAACACGCTGGGTCGACTCGGCCACCACGCCCATGGCATGGGTGATCAACATGATGGCCATGTTGAATTTGCTTTTCAGGCTATCGAGCAAATCGAGAATTTGCGCCTGAATCGTCACATCCAACGCAGTCGTTGGCTCGTCGGCAATCAACAATTTAGGGTTGCAAGACAGCGCCATCGCGATCATCACGCGTTGACGCATGCCACCAGAAAACTGATGAGGATAATCATGGACACGGGTTTCAGGCCGCGGGATATTCACCAGACTCAACATCTCGACCGCACGCTGCAGCGCCTGCTTTTTGGTCAAGCCTTCATGCAAACGGCACGCCTCCGAGACTTGATCGCCAATCGGCAACACCGGATTCAAGGAGGTCATCGGCTCTTGAAACACCATGCCGATTTCACGGCTGCGAATCTTGCACATTTGTGCTTCGTCCGCGTGCACCAGGTCGCGACCCTCAAAGGTGATCGAGCCACTGGCGATTCGCCCCGGTGGCATGGCGAGCAACTTCATGATGCTCATGGCAGTCACGCTCTTACCGCAACCTGACTCACCGACAACGCCCAGTGTTTCGCCCCGGTTGATATGAAAGCTCACGCCGTCAACCGATTGGACAACCCCTTCGTCGGTATCGAAATAGACCCTGAGGTCGCGAATGTCTAATAAAGGATCAGTCATGTCTGGCCTGCTCAAAGAACACGCCGAGGATCGTAAGCATCACGTAATCCGTCACCGATGTAGTTAATCGTCAAAACTGTCAAAAAGATGAGAACGCCAGGCGCAAGCGCCCAGTGAGGGGCGACATCCATCTGATCTTTCGCGTCAAACAGAATACGTCCCCAGGTTGGCACATCTGGGGGAAAGCCCAGGCCCAGAAACGAGAGTGTCGACTCAGCAATGATCGCGGCAGCGACATCAATGGTCGCGGCGACGATCACGGGCCCGATGGCATTGGGCAAAATATGCTTAACCACTTGACGCCAACGACTTGCCCCCAGCGCACGAGCGGCTTCGACAAACTCTTTTTCCCTGAGTGTCAGAAATTGTGCACGAACCAGTCGAGCCACCGGCATCCAGCGTAAACCGCCGATCACGATGACTACCAGAATAAAGATACCCATTTCGATGCCAACGAGCTTTTTTAAACTATCGTTGAATAGATAGAAGATCAGCAGCAACAAAGGCAACTGAGGCAAGGATAGAAACAAATCGGTTAACCACATCAAGCTGGTATCGAGAAACCCTCTCGACATCCCCGCCAAGGCGCCGATGACCACACCAACCGTCATGGCAATCAACATGGCAACCAGACCAACGGCCAGCGAGATGCGCCCACCATATAAGATACGTGCGAGCAAATCTTGTCCGAGATCGTCCGTACCCAAGGGGTGAGCCCATGAAGGCGGTGAAAGCGTTGCGCTGAAATCGATTTCGTTAATCGGTACCCGCCACAACCATGGGCCTAACACCACCGCGCCAACAATGATCGATAGCAGGCCGAGGCACAAGAGTGCGAGCTTATGCTTTCTGAAACGCCGCCAAGCCTCTTGACCAGGCGTCGTTGATGCGGCAGAGACTTTATTGCGTTCAGCTAAAGGAGATGCGGGGATCGAGCCAGCCATAGATCAAATCTGCCAAAAGGTTACAAACAATGACAAGCGCCGAAAAAACGAAAGTGACGGCCATAATGACAGGCGTATCGTTGGCTAGCATTGAACTAATGAGTAATGAACCGATGCCGGGTATTCTGAAGATTTGCTCAGTGACAATTGCCCCACCGAAAATCGCAGGCATTTGCAATGCCACCAACGTCACCACCGGAATGAGTGCATTACGAAGCACGTGCTTGGTCATGATAATTTTTTTAGGTAAGCCCTTTGACTTCGCCGTCGTCACATAATCAAGCCGGATGACATCCAGCACAGCTGATCTGACATAGCGTGTCCAGGATCCGGCTTGGAACAGCCCGAGCACAGCAACCGGCATGATCATTTGCTTCGTTTGATCCCACACCAATTGCCAACCGGTAGAGGTCAAATTTGCTTGATAAACGAAAGGCAACCAGTTCAGGTAAACGCTAAAAAACAAAATAAACAAGATGCCCGTAAAAAACGTCGGCAAAGAAAACCCGATGAAGGCTAAGGTATTGGCCAGCTGATCAAACAGCGAATACGGCCGGGATGCCGCAATGACGCCCACCGGGATAGCGATCGCCAATGCCAGTAATTGTGACGACCCGATCACCAAGAGCGACGTCCCGACCCGCTGGCGAATCAGCACATCCACATCCATGCGGCTGATGAACGAGAAGCCCCAATCGCCTTGCAACATAGCAAGCAACCAATGCCAGTAGCGCACCATAATGGGATCGTTCAACCCGAACTTTTCACGCAAAGCTTCTGCGACCTCGCGGGGGATGTTGGGATTGCTCGTCATTTCACTGAAAGGATCCCCTGGCGCGAGCGCCAGGATGGTAAACAACACCAAACTGATCCCAAGCAAGCTCGGGATCGCAATCAAAATACGGCGTAAGAGATACCGAGACATAGCTTTGCTGCTCTAAAAAAAATTTAAGCAGCGATTATGCCACGCGATACCAATCCTTCAGAATAGCGAGGTCGTTATCCCAACCTGTCGGCGTGACACGCAAGTTAGAGGCAATACCTGACACCATCGGACGATGCAAAATGGGGATAATGCAGTGTGAGTTACACACCATGTCATTCATTTGAATATACAAAGCTGCGCGTTTGACAGGGTCTAACTCATGCTGGGCTAGTGCGTAGAGGCGATCGTACTCAGGATTAACGTAACGAACAGTATTTCGCCCTTGCCACTTGTTGGCCTTGGCACCTGCGTTCGTCGAAACATACTGATCCATAAACCTTTCTGGATCAGGTTGCTGCTGCGTCGTCGTGTACATCTGCATATCAGAGTAAAACTTGATGTAGATGTCATCGTTACCAGGATCGCTCGAGAAAAACACCGAAGCAGTGACTTGTTTGAGATCAATATCTACACCAGCCTTCTGGCACGCTTGTTTGATGATCTGCTGACACTTTTGGCGAGGGCCGTTAATCGAGGTCTGAAACTGCAACTTGAGTGGCTTACCGTCTTTCATGCGGATGCCGTCAGCGCCTGGCTTCCAGCCGGCTTCATCAAGCAGCTTTTTAGCTTTCTCGATATCAAATTCAGACTTGGTATTTTTTGAGGCAAACTGAGCGGGGCCATTTTCATAGTTTGCCGTTGCCTTGGCTGTACGGCCGTAAATGAATTTCTGCATGCTCTCTTTGTCAACAAGCAAAGCGAGAGCGTCGCGAACCTTCGCATCTGTCAGAATGGGGTGAGGTGCCTTCAAGCTTGACTTTTCACCATCGACTTCCTTCCATGGATCGGTCTGGTTAAGCTGGATGAACTCAAGGTTACCGCCCCAGCTCAAGTGAAGCGAACCTTTACCGCCTTGCTCAAAGCGCTTGAGTACTTCATCTTCTACCTGCAAATTCCAGGCGTAATCGTATTCACCCGTTTGCAACACTGCACGAGCGGCCGACGGCGCATCACCACCACCCTTCATTTCGATGCTGTCAAAATGTGGGCGATTGGCTTCGTGGTAGTCGGGGTTGATCACCCCTTTCACCATGTCGCCTGGTTTGAACTCAACAAATTTGTATGGGCCAGTACCAACAGGTGCCAGATTGACAGGTGCTTCACGTGACTTTTCGCCCGCGAATGGCTCAAACAAATGCTTAGGGATAATGCAACCATAAATACCGCAATACGGATCAGCCCAGAAAGGCGTTGGTGCAGCGAATTCAACCCGAACGGTATAGTCGTCAACCTTGATGAATTTGCGATCTTTGTAGCTACCGATCGACACAGAACTGGTGGCTGGATTGGCGGCATAGGCAGCGGTAAAGACAACATCGTCGGCGCTAAAAGGTTTGCCGTCGTGCCATTTCACGCCTTTTTTCAACTTCCAGGTGACCGACAGACCGTCAGCAGCAACACCACCGTTGGCAACGCTCGGGATCTCAGCAGCCAAAATTGGTACCAAACCACCGTCAGCATCGTAGGCAGCCAGCGGTTCGTAGAAAATTCTTGAGCCTTCCATGTCTTTGGTACCCACCGCAAAGTGCGGGTTTAACAGGGTCGCCCCTTGCCACCAGAGCAACTTCAAGGCGCCGCCGCCGCCGCGCTTAGTGGGCGCATAGCCAGGCTTATCAGCAGCGTTGGCAATGCCAGCGTGAGTGAGCAACTGAGAGGCCATCGGCACTGTCAGCCCAACCCCTACCATCAGCCGCAAAAACTCTTTACGTGACATTTTGTTGTCTTTTACACCGCTGATCAGCTGGCGAATGTTGGATTCATTCATTTGTTGCTCCAAGAATTAAACTGGCAAAGCGCAAAGGTAATATAAAGTTTGTTTGACGGCAACTATATTTACGATAATGACTAAGCACAATACTCTATTTACAAAAAGGCGATTTTGATATGTCGATCAAGAAGCAATCCATCAAGCTACCCATGATGACCCCGGGTACCGAGCGTGAAATCGCCGTTTTCCGCTACGGCAAAAAAGGCGCACGCCCTAAGATTTACATGCAGGCGGCAATCCACGCCAATGAAATGCCGGGCACCATGGCTCTGCATTACCTGATGCCCATGCTCGCCGAGGCCGACAGCAAAGGGTTGATTAAGGGCGAGATCATTGTTGTCCCGACAGTGAACCCAATCGGCCAAGCACAACTCGTTGGCAATGGCCACGCAGGTCGTTATCACCTGCTGAGCTACGACAATTTCAATCGCAACTGGCTCGAGCTGTCGACCGCCGTTGCCGATAAAGTCGGTAAGAAACTGGGCCAAGACGGCCTGCGAAACGTTGAACTGATCCGTCGCGCAGCCAACGATATACTGAACAGCATGAAGCCGACCACCGAGCTTCAGACCTTGCGGGTTGAAGTTCAAAAGTTATCGACCGACGCTGACTTTGTGCTGGACTTGCACTGCGACATTCATGCGGCGATGCACATTTTCTCTGGTGCACGGGATTGGGCGCATGAACCCATCCAATCCCTGACCGCCGACTTGGGCGCAGTCGCCAGTGTGTACAACGAGCCCTACCCCCGCGTACAAACCTTTTCCGGGGTCAACGGTGCATTGTGGGCTCGACTGGCAGAGAAGTTTCCCGAGGCGAATATCCCTCAGGCATGCATGTCGGTGACCGTCGAGATGCGTAGCCAGCACGACGTGAGCCATGACTTGGGCAAAACAGATGCCGAGCATTTGTATTGCTGGTTGACGCGCCAAGGCATCCTTGCCGGCAAAGCGCCACCGCTGCCAAAAGCAAAGTCGCGTGGCACGCCGATGAGTGGCGTCGATGTTGGTTACAGCAAAGGGACTGGTTTTCTGGTGTATCACCTCAAGCCCGGGGCTAAGGTCAAACGAGGTGACCCGGTATGCGATGTGATCGACCCGTCAAATCCCAACGGGCCAAAGGCTCGCACAACCTATTGCAGTCAGACGGATGGCGTTCTGTTTTCGCGCCGCCTTGATGGTTACTTATCATGGCCAGGTCAAGTCTTGTGGCGCATTGCTGGGTCTGACCCCTTGCCTCACCGGATTGGCATGACGGGCCTCGATGACTAATGGGGCGATGCCAGTCACCGTGACTTCCCGTGAGCAAGCGCTTGGGGGGCTACGCGGTGCCTGGCAATTTTCAAGGGTGATTTCAGGGTCTGCCGCTGCTAGCGTGCAGGGGCATGCGACGTTCACCCTACAACAAGCCGATCTGATGCTCTATGAAGAACAAGGGTCTGTTTTATTAGACACGGGTCAGTCTCTCGTGGCCAGACAGTCTTATCTTTACCAGTTCACGGATCTTGGCTTCAAGGTGTACTTTGTTGAAACCTTAAGACGTTTGTTTCATGAGGTATCACTGTGCGAGCACGCTGGTCAGTTGAGTGGTCGGGGTCACCACCCGTGCGGGCAAGATACCTATCGCACCAACTATACGTTTGATCTAGCAGTCAACCTGTTTCGGATAGAACATCGAGTGACAGGGCCGCGCAAAAACTATGTAAGCAAAACTGAATATCTCAGGCAAACAGGCTAAGCCGACCTGCATTCACCGCAGACCGTTGGCTAAACGGATCGCGTCTGGTCGTTGACGCAAGCGGTACATGGCAACACAACCGAGTGCAGGCCCGATGGCCAGGGTAGCAAAGCCCAAGCGCCAACCGTACCACGCTACCAGCTCTGGCACTAAATGAATACTGACCAACGTCAGCAAGAACCCGGCGCATGTCTGCACGGTGAGCATGGTCCCCGTGATCGAGGGTTCACTCAACTCAGCAATACTGGCAGAGAACTGGGCTGAATCTGCAACCACCGACACCCCCCAAACCAGCGACACCATGATGACGAGCCAGGGGCTTGAACCAAACAGGCAGGCAATCAAAAGCGCACAACCTGCACTCGTACTCATGGCAAGGATAGTCAACGTCGTTCGACCCATTCTGTCGGCAAACCAACCACCGGCAATGGCACCCAGCGAACCTGCCGCAACGGCAGCGAAAGTCACCAAACTGGCCACGTGATTGGGATCAAGCATACCCGCTGCGGCAAAACTGGCAGACAAAAAAACAGCTAACCACGCCCACATGGCATAGAGCTCCCACATGTGGCCAAGGTAACCCAGATTAGCTAAACGAAGCGAGGGATTGCGCCACGCTTGCATCATGAAGCCTAGATCGATTCGACTGCTGCGTGCCATATTGGGCCCCAAACCACAGAACGAAATCCCCAGCCCTGCGAGTGCGGCAAAGCCTGCGGCAACGGCATAGATAGTGCGCCAGTCGAGGCCCTCCATCGCGGCCAGCAAATGAGGGCTGGCCGAACCGAGCGTCAACCCACCAACCAATAGCCCGATCAATAACCCCATGTCTCGCTGTGCCCATGTAACCGCAAGCCGCATTCCCACAGGATAAACACCGGCCATGCACATCCCTGTCAGAAATCGCAACAGAAAGACAGGCCAGCCTACTGCGGGCAACAGCGCAAGAGATCCGGTGGTCAGGGCAGCCACCCACGCGCTCAGCATGAACAACCGGCGTGGGTCGTACCGATCTGCAAGCGAAAGCGCCGCACTGACGATGGTGCCTAGGACAAAACCGCATTGCACAGAACTCGTGAGCAACGCTTGATCAAGCGGCAATATCTCTTGCGTTCGCTTGATGGTCGCCACCACGGACGCGGATGAGAACCACACCGCCATGGCACCGATTTCGCAAAGCAACAAAATCAGTAACGAACTGAACTTGCCTGGCAGGGTTGGTAGATCTTGTGTGCTGACAGTCAACCCACTGACCTCACTCGAAACTGATCTGCCTGATGGGTAACCGGCAACCGATCTGTTGCAAACAGCTTACGACGCAGCGGGCCAGATCGGTACGCCGTCTTGTAAACCCCACGCTCTTGCAAAATCGGGATCACGTGTTCGATGATGTCGTCGAAACATTCAGGCACGACGGTTCGAGACAAGTTGAAACCGTCAACACCAACCGCTGTCCAAGCCATCAATGCATCAGCGACTTGCTCGGCCGATCCGACCAAGGGCGGCTGACGACTGCCCAGGGTCATTTGTTCTAGCAACTTACGTTTCGTCCATTGCGGGCCAGCCGTGCGGGTCATTGCCTCAACATTTGAAATGATGGCCTGGCTTTTTTCTGTGGCGATCGGCTCGTCAAGGTCGTATTTCGCAAAATCGATGCCCATCGACGCGGCCGCGTGAACAAGAGCTGCCTCAGAACTGACGTACTGCTTGTACTCTTCAAACTTCTCTGTTGCCTGCGCTTCAGTCTTGCCAGTCACGATCGTTGCACCGAGAAATACTTTGATGTCTGTCGCTGACCGACCCAGGCCAATCGCCTGCGCTCGGATGTCGTCAACAATCGATTTCACGCCCTCTTTGCTCTGGCCATTGACGAAGACACATTCAGCGTGAGTCGCCGCGAAGAGCCTCCCGCGCGTGGAAGAACCCGCCTGATACAGCACTGGGGTTCGTTGAGGTGACGGTTCAGACAGATGCATCGCATCGACTTGATACTGTTGCCCGTGGTGATGAATCACATGCACTTTAGACGCATCTGCATAGATACCTGTGTCTCGATTCATGCTGACAGCATCGTCCTCCCAACTCCCTTCCCAGAGCTTGTAGACAAGTGCCATGTATTCTTCAGCAAGATCATAGCGATCGTCGTGCGCCATCTGCCCCGTCAAGCCAATCGCTCGTGCAGCGCTATCCAAATAACCCGTCACGATATTCCAACCGACTCGCCCGCCCGTCAGATGGTCTAGCGTGGACATTCGGCGGGCGAATTGAAACGGGGATTCATACACCAGATTGCTCGTCACGCCAAAGCCTAGATGCTCGGTGACGGCTGCCATCGCAGGTATCAGGAGCGTTGGATCATTAACCGGCACTTGCACTGCCCCACGCAGGGCAGCATCAGGGCTTGCACCGTAGACGTCATAAACGCCCAAGACATCTGCAAAGAAAATGCCGTCGAATAATCCTTTTTCGAGCTTGCGGGCGTAGTCAGTCCAGTAGTGAATGTTTCTATAGTCAGACGATTGATCACGCGGGTGGCGCCACATCCCTTGTTGTATGTGACCGACACAGTTCATGTCGAAGGCATTGAAATGAATTTCTCTGGACATTTTTTTTACTCAATTGATCTCGCTTCACGAATCTGAAGTATAGGCGCGCGCCAAACTGCGGCAGCGGATACTCAACGTTGAACAACAAAATCAGGGAAAACACTTAAGAGCAAACCCAGCTACATCAAGCTCATTTGACCAACGACAATTTAAACCGTATGTTCTCGTCTACAAAATAAATACAAACAAAAATATTTAAGAAAATTGGAGAAGGCGTTTGTCGAGTCAAGTAGCATCTGCGTTACTCAGCGTCAGAGACATCACGGTTCGCTTTGGGGGCATTGTTGCGTTGGATGCGGTCAGCTTTGACGTGCCACGCAACAAGGTCTGTGGCTTAATCGGCCCGAACGGTGCCGGTAAAACGACACTTTTCAATTGCCTGAGTCGGCTCTATGCCTATCAGTCGGGCGATCTGGTCTTTGACGGAAAATCAATCACCCAGACGCCTGTCCACGACATGCCGCGTGTGGGGGTCGGCAGAACCTTTCAAAATCTCGCGATGTTTAAAACCATGACGGTGAGACAAAATGTCATGGTCGGTGCGCATAGCGGGTCAAGTCAAGGCTTTATCGGCAACATGCTGCAAACCCCCGCGTCGCGCCATGAGGAACAGCGATTGGTCGATGATGCCAATGCCTTAATGGATTACTTAAAGCTCTCACCATATGCCGATCATACGGTGGGTGATTTGCCCTTTGGTATCCAGAAGCGCGTTGAATTTGCGCGGGCGCTGGCGGCGAAGCCGAAAATGCTGCTGCTCGACGAACCGGCTGCCGGGCTAAACCACAGTGAACTCACGGATCTCGGTAACTTCATCCGATCAGTACGTGATGATATGGGCATCACCGTGTTACTCGTCGAACATCATATGAATTTGGTGATGGCCGTCTCTGATTGGATCGTTGTGCTCAATTTTGGCAAGAAGATTGCCGAAGGTACGCCCGAAGAGATCCAGCAACATCCCGAAGTCATTCGTGCTTATCTTGGAGACGGCGACCGTGAAGCTGCTTGATGCCGACAATCTAAGTGCCTGGTATGGCCCGAATCAAGTCTTATTTGAGTTGAAATTCAATCTTGATGTGGGTGGGATCACCACCATCTTGGGCGCCAATGGTGCAGGTAAAACGACGACCCTGCGCGCGGTCTGTCAAACCGTGAAGACATCCGGTGCGTTAACGTTTCTGGATAAACGTATCGACGGCAAGGCGACAGAGGACATCGTGCAAACAGGCATTGCACATGTGCCAGACGGTCGAGGTACCTTTAGCCAACTGACGGTTGAGGAAAACCTGCGTTTAGGCGCCTATACCCGCAGGGATAAGCTTGAGGTCGCTGCCGATATTGAACAGGCGTATCGCAGGTTCCCCCGGTTGAAAGAGCGTTATCGACAGCAGGCAGGCACCCTATCAGGCGGTGAACAACAAATGCTCGCCATTAGCCGAGCCCTCATGCTGCGCCCTCGGTTGCTCTTGCTCGATGAGCCTTCGTTTGGTTTGGCCCCACTGATCGTCAGAGAAATTTTCGACATCATGCGACAAATCAATGAAGAGGACAAGGTCAGTATGTTGTTAGTCGAACAAAACGCGACGTTGGCGCTTAGCCTCGCGGATCACGCCTATCTGCTTGAAACTGGCAAGATCGTGCTGTCAGGATCATCGGCAGACATCAAAGCCGATGAATCGATTCGTCGCGTTTATTTAGGTTACTAATAATCCACCCGCTGGATGCTGAGGCAAGTATGGATTCTTTTCTACAACAAATATCAGCCGGTCTTGCCAATGGCGGCATTTATGCCGCCATTGGTCTCGCACTGGTCATGATCCACCAATCCACGCATCATATTAATTTTGCGCAAGGCGAGATTGCGACGTTTTCAACGTTCATTGCCTGGGCGCTGATTCAGGCAGGTATCCCTTACTGGATAGCATTTCTGATCACGGTGATCGTGTCTTTTGCACTCGGTGTGATGATTCAGCGTATCTTTCTCAAACCGGTTGAGAAAGCACCGGTGTTAACGAACGTGATTGTCTTCATTGGCTTGTTGGTGATCTTCAATTCGATTGCAGGCTGGATTTTTGACTACACCATTAAATCCTTCCCAAGCCCCTTCCCTGTTGAAGGTATGTTCTTGCCTAAATACTTTTCGGGCCATCAGATTGGTTCGATTGCCGTGACGCTCGTCGTGCTGTTGTCAGTCTTTTCATTTTTTCGCTTCACCCCTCTCGGACTTGCCATGCGTGCGGCTGCGTTCAACCCTGAGTCTGCGCGCTTGGTGGGGATCAAAGTTTCTTGGATGCTAGCGTTAGGCTGGGGGATGGCCGCGCTGATTGGTGCGGTGGCAGGTATGATGATCGCACCTGTGGTCTTTCTCGATCCAAATATGATGTCGGGGATTTTGCTCTACGGTTTTGCTGCTGCCCTGCTGGGTGGCATTGACAACCCTTGGGGTGCGGTACTCGGGGGCATCATTCTAGGTGTGCTTGAGAACTTACTCGGTGCGTATGTCATTGGCAGTGATTTAAAGCTGACGATGGCACTTATCCTTATTGTCGCAATCTTGATCTTCAGGCCGTATGGTTTGTTTGGCAAGCCGATTTTCTCACGCGTTTAAGAGAGCCTGTATGCAGACCATTTTTAAAAAGCTCGCTTATCCGCTTGGATTACTGCTGCTACTCGTGCTGCCCTTCTTGGTTGAGGACTTTCGAGTATCCCAATTTAATCAAGTCTTGATTTACGCCATTGCCATCTTAGGACTCAACATTCTGACGGGCTTTGGCGGCCAGATCTCGCTTGGTCACGGTGCGTTTTATGCCGTCGGGGCCTACACCAGCGCCATCTTGATCATTCAGTTCGGGATATCGCCCTATTTGACGCTACCGATCGCGGGGGCCGTCTGTTTGGTCTTGGGTGTGTTGATGGGGTTCCCTGCGCTACGTTTGACGGGACACTATCTGGCGTTGGCAACCTTTGCGCTGGCCATCGCAACGCCGCAGTTGCTCAAGCACAAGGCGATTGAAAAATGGACCGGTGGCGTGCAGGGTTTGATTCTGGACAAGGCAGAAGCACCGTTTAAGTTGACACTGTTCGGTGCTGAGCTGAGCGAGGATCGCTGGTTGTACTTTGTCATTTTACTGGTTGCGATTTTGTTGTTCTGGCTTGGCCGCAATTTGCTGAATGGTCGTATTGGTCGCGCGATTGTTGCAGTGCGGGATCAACCCGTCGCGGCGGCTGCCTTAGGGGTCAACCTGACCGTTTTAAAAACAGCGACCTTTGGGGTATCAGCAGCCTATACCGGTATCGCTGGTGCTTTGAGTGCACTCGCAGTATCCTTTGTTGCGCCAGACAGCTTCCCCTCCTTCTTGTCCATCAGTTTGTTGGTCGGGGCAGTGGTTGGTGGATTAGGTTCTATTTATGGGGCGATTTTCGGGGCCCTGTTTATTCAGTTTGTACCGAACATTGCCGATCAACTCTCGAAATCAGCGCCGTGGGCAGTTTATGGTGCGATTCTATTGGCGTTCGCTTATGCAGCGCCAAACGGGGTGATGGGCATATTCAAAAAAATCACAAAAAGGAGATAGACGTGAAATTTAGCTGCAAGAGCGTATCCTCAATCGCCCTGATCGCCACGCTGGCGCTCGGTGGCTCATTTGCCTTGGCACAACCTTATAGCCCTGGAGCGACGGATACCGAAATTAAAATCGGTAACATCATGCCCTACTCTGGGCCCGCTTCAGCCTATGCTTCGTATGGCAAGGCTCAAGCCGCCTACTTTGCCAAAGTTAATGACGAAGGCGGTATCAATGGCCGCAAAGTGAACTTTATCTCTGTCGATGATGGTTATTCACCGCCGAAGACCGTTGAGCAAGCGCGTAAGCTGGTTGAGCAAGACAAAGTGCTGTTGCTATTTGCAACGCTGGGCACACCAACCAATAGCGCCATCCACAAGTACATGAATCAAAAGAAAGTGCCACAACTATTTGTACAGACAGGTGCTTCAAAATGGGGTGATCCAAAGAACTTCCCTTGGACCATGGGTTTTCAACCTAACTATTTCAGCGAAGGTCAGATTTTTGCTCAAGCTATCCTAGAAAATCAGCCCAATGCCAAGATCGGCATCATCTATCAGAACGACGACTTTGGTAAAGATTACATCGCAGGCTTAGAGTCCGGTCTCGGTGCGAAGAAAGACTTGATTATCGCTCGTGAATCATTTGAAGTGACCGACCCAACGGTCGACAGTCAAATGGTCAAACTCAAAGCAAGCGGCGCAGATGTGTTGATGAATTTCGCAACCCCTAAGTTTGCGGCACAAATCATCAAAAAAGTGGCTGAACTCGGTTGGAAACCCGTGCACTACATGACCGAGGTATCTAGCTCACCGGGCGCGACGCTTGTCCCTGCGGGCCTGGCGAACGCCACTGGCATCATCACCACTGGCTTCTATAAAGACCCAACAGATACTCAGTGGAAAGATGACAAAGCCATGATTGAGTATCACGCCTGGTTCAAGAAATATCTGCCCAGCGCTGATCCACTGGACACCTACTTTTTGCAAGGCTATCTCAATGCGCAGACGCTTGAGTATGTGTTGAAGCAATGTGGCAATGACCTGACTCGTGAAAACGTCATGAAACAAGCTGCCAATATCAAGGACTTGAAATTGCCGCTCTTGTTGCCTGGGATCAACGTGAATACCGGACCAGATGATTTCTACCCGATCGAAAAAATGCAACTGGCAAAATTCGATGGTAAAGAATGGGTTCTGTATGGCAAGATCTACGGCAAGTAATAAAAAGCTTGCAATCAGCAGATCACCGTTGACGCTGCTGGCACGCTCTGTGTGAAAATTTGCGGCAGACCACCTATCGATAGGCGGCTGCCGCAATTACTTTGGATGGCATGAGCCTTTCAACGACATTAGTCGTGTGCGATATTGACCGACACCTGTTTGACTTCGGTATAGCTCTCGAGCATACCTTCAAGCGAAAATTCACGCCCTGCACCACTTTGCTTCATACCGCCATAAGATTGACCCAGTTGTTGGCCTCCCCCTTGATTTACCATGACCCAACCCGCATCGAGTGCATGAGCCATCCGCAAGGCAGGCGCACCAGCGCGTCCCCAGACAAACGCTGCCAAGCCATATTGCGAATCGTTGGCCCGCTCAATGACCTCTGCCTCGTCACGCCACGTGGTGACCGATAAAACTGGGCCAAACACTTCTTCATGGGTTAATCGAACGTCGTCGGGCAAATTCAAAAACACCGTGGGTTCAAAAAAGTAGCCATCTGACATGGGGCCAGACTTAGGTGGTAAACCGCCCATCACCAAGGCGCTGGGTCTCGCCTCAATCGCTTCTTGCACATAAGCGCAAACCCGCGAAAACTGTTTGGCATTAACCAACGAGCCTGTATCAGTCTCTTCATTCAAGGGATCACCGACACGCATTTTCTTAAGCTTGTCTGTCAGTGTTGCCAAAAACGAATCAGCAATTGACTCGTGCAAGAACAATCTTGAACCCGCTGTACACGATTGGCTTTGCCGAGTAAACCGCATGGCCGTGATGACGCCATCAGCCGTGAAGTTTTGATCAACATCAGGCAAGATAATTTGCGCGCTCTTGCCACCGAGTTCAAGCGAGACGGCAGCGATCCGATGACTGGCAGCCGCCAGAATCGAGCGCCCCACCCCGGTTGAACCCGTAAACGACACCTTGGGGATGCCAGGGTGTTCTGCGATCGCCGCACCGCATTCAATACCGTAACCAGTCAACACGTTCAAAACACCGGGCGGCAAAAAGTCTGAACAAATGCGAGCCATTTCCAAGACGGCCAGCGGGGCTTCTTCTGAAGCCTTCAGCACCATGGTGTTGCCCGTCATAATCGCTGGTGCAATCTTGAGCGCAGACAGCATCAAAGGCGCATTCCAAGGCACGATAGCGCCAACCACCCCATAGGGCTCTCGACGGGTGTAATCCAGTGTGCCTTGGTTCAAATACGTCGTCTTGCCCTTAATCTCGCGCGCCAGACCGGCGACATACCGAAAGATCTCAGCGGTCAATGCCGCTTCGCCGCGGCTTTGCGTGCGCAAGGCGTTGCCGTTTTCAGTACTGACAATACGAGCGAGGTTTTCTTTATTGGCTTCAAGGCTGTCGGCGATTGCGTGCAAAATCTTGCCACGCTCAGGCGCAGAGGTGCGGCGCCAGGATTTGAACGCTTGTTTTGCCGCTGCAACTGCAATGTCGACGTCACGAGCACCCGCTCTGGGGACTTTGGCAAAAATCGATTTCTTGGATGGATTTTCGACATTGATCCAGTCACCATCGGCGCTATCGACCCATTGACCATTGATCAACATTTGTTGCAACTTCACTGAAGAATCCATCTTTCACACTTCCCAAAAACAAACGATTAAATGTTAAACCTATTGCTCCAACGAGATACCCCGGTACCCATCGGCCGCGATCTCGTTACAAATAACGCGATACTTATCCAAGCCAGCCACATAGGGCATGAAGATCCGCGGTTTGCCGGGGATATTAGCACCGACATACCAAGAGTTTGCTAAAGGATAAAGTGTCGAGTCCGCCACCTCATTGACGTGCTTAACCCACTGATCCTCGGCCTCAAGCTGCGCTTCGACTCGGTTTAACTGCCGGGCTTTGACCGTTTTAAGTAAATCGAAAATCCAGTCAACGTGCTGCTCGATCGCCGCGATCATGTTGGTTTTGACCGATGGGCTACCGGGGCCAGTGATGATTAACATGTTGGGGAAACCTGCAGTCATGATCCCCAGATAGGTCTTTGGCCCGTCTGACCATTTCTTTCTCAGGTCATGACCCTCACTATCTCTTATGTCAATGTCCATGATGGCGCCGGTCATGGCATCAAACCCAGTCGCAAAAATAATGGCATCGAGCTCGTACTCGGCATTTGTCGTCTTAATCCCCTTCTCGGTGATCTCAAGAATGGGCGCACTTTTTATATCGACCAGCGTCACATTGTCGCGATTAAAGGTTTCAAAATAGTTAATATCAAGCGGCAGTCTTTTCGTACCAATATAGTGGTCGTTGGGGCACAACAGCTCTGCCACCTTTGCGTCTTTGACTATCCCACGGATCTTTCTGCGAACAAAATCAGACAACTGTTCGTTGGCCGCTTTGTTCGTGAGAATGTCTTTATAGCCATAGAGAAAGCTGATGTTGCCACCGGTGCTCCATTTTTTCTCGAAGATTTCTTCACGAGCCTCTGCGCTGTCCTCGAGCAAGCACTTTTTTGGCGGTGGATAGCCTGAAATCCCAAAAGGGGTTTTATCTGCTTCTGCGCGGGCTTGTTTATAGTTTGCCTTGTGTTGTTTGACGAACTCTGGCGGCAGAACGTAGTTACAAGATGGCACAGAAAAATTGGCACTGCGTTGAAAAACGGTCAGATGCTTGGCTTCTTTGGCCACGACGGGGATGGTCTGAATGCCTGAGGCACCGGTACCAATGATGCCGACACGTTTACCAGTGAAATCCACCTTTTCATGCGGCCATTGTCCCGTGTGGTACCAAGTCCCTTTAAAGTTCTCTAGACCTTTAAACTCTGGGACACGAGGCAGTGATAAATTGCCCGATGCCATGATGCAAAACTGCGCCGTGATTTTTTCACCTGCAGTCGTCGTTAACGTCCACCGATTCGTCTGGCGATCAAACACTGCAGATACCACACGCGTCTTGAATTGGATATCGCGACGCAGATCGAAACGGTCTGCCACGTGATTGGCATATTTAAGGATATCGGGTTGGGCTGCAAAACGCTCTGGCCACTCCCATTCTTGTTGAAGGTCGTCTGAGAAGGAGTAAGAGTATTCGAGACTCTCAACATCACAACGAGCCCCGGGATAGCGATTCCAGTACCAAGTACCGCCAACGTTATCCCCCGCTTCGATCACTTTCACCTTGAGATTGAGCGCCCGCAGCTTATGCAGGGTATACATGCCGGCAAAGCCAGCACCGATCACAACAACGTCGTATGGCAAGTGGTTTGATGCAACTGCAGTCATGTTTTGTCCCCTGATGAATTATTTTTTAAACACTTTATCGTGATTCTTTATTGTTGGTTCATAGTCTAAATCTAAATGACGCTGCGTCAAAGCTCGACTTGATATCATGTCACTGATGAGACCGGACCAACCGGCCACCACCATGCCATCTCAGGAGACAACCCGTGATCAAAACCATCGGATTCCCAGGTCGATACATACAAGGCCCTGGCGCGATAGCGCACCTACCATCTCTTTTAAAAGAATTTGGTGTGCAGTCGCCAGTGATTGTGATGGATGACATTGTGCGCGACGCAGCGGGGGCCGTGATTCTTGAACCTTTGCAGCGGGCAGGTTTTAAGGTCAAGGTGCTGAGATTTCCGGGCGAGTGCTCAGCGCTAGCAATTGCAGAGATGGCCCAAGGTGTTGATCCCCAACACGATGATGTCATTATCGGTTTTGGTGGTGGTAAGACAATTGATGCCGCCAAAGGGGTTTCTAAAGTGCATGGTTTGCGTCTGATCATTGCCCCAACGATTGCGTCCAATGATTCCCCCACGAGCAGGTTGATTGTTTTGTACGACGACCAACACCGCGTCGCCAGCGTCGAGATGTTGACCCGAAACCCTGACGTGGTTTTGGTCGATAGCAATATCATTGCCCAAGCGCCTCTGAGATTCTTTGCCGCAGGGATTGGTGATGCACTGAGTAAACATTTTGAAGCAACCCAGTGTCATTTGGCCGGAGGTAAAAACTTTTTTGGCACGCCGTCGCTACCAACCGCTCGGCTGTTGGCTCAACGCTGCTACGAAACGATTCTGGCGTATGGTTTGCCTGCTCTTGACCATCTTCGAAAAGCGGGCCGACCGGACGAGAACGTCGAGCGTATTATCGAGGCAACGGTGTTGCTAAGCGGCCTGGGCTTTGAGAGTGGTGGATTATCGATTTCGCACGCCCTGACGAGAGGATTCACCGCGCATCCGGGCATGAGTAAAGTGTTGCACGGTGAGTTGGTCGCGTTCGGTTCAATTGTCCAACTGATCGCGGAAGATAGGCATCAGGACGACATCATGGCTCATGCCAAATTCTGCCACCGAGCGCAGTTACCCGTCACGCTGGCTCAATTGGGGGCAGCCAATGCCACTGCAGAGGATCTGTTCGTGATGGGTTCGCTCACCATGGCGGCCCCGTACATCGGCAACATCCAACCGGCGGCTGAGGCAAGTCGGCTGGCTGACTGTATTAGACGTGCCGATATAATCGGACATGAATTAATCAGGGCTGATTGAGCAAAGATTGCACCTCAACAAAGATTGCACCTCTACAACGATTGCACCTCAACAACGATTACGTCTCAACAAAGTTGGCATCTCAAGGATAGCGCATGAAAGCAGCTTGGTACGAAAAAAATGGTGAAGCACGTGACGTGATGGTCGTTGGCGAAATGCCCTGCCCCGACGTTGCTCCCGGTGAAGTTAAAGTGAGGATTCATGTATCGGGGGTCAACCCATCGGATGTTAAATCGCGACGCGCAAGACCGCTGAGTACAGATCGTGTGATCCCCAACAGCGACGCAGGTGGTGTCATTGAAGCCGTGGGCGCCGGGGTAGCCGCTGGTCGGATTGGACAGCGGGTCTGGATATGGAATGGTCAATTTGGTAGGCACCTTGGCACCAGTGCCCAGTACATTGTGCTGCCAACCGAGCAAGCTGTCGTGCTACCCGATAATACGAGCTTTGACGCGGGTGCTTGCATGGGCATACCGGGCCTGACTGCGCTTGAGGCGGTTCATCGTTGTGGCAATATCGCTGGCAAAACGCTCTTGATTATCGGTGCGGCTTCGTCGGTGAGCCACTACGCTGCGCAAATGGCTGTACAAAAAGGTGCGCGAGTCATTGGCACAGTCAGTTCACCGATAAAGGCCGCTCACGCTTTGGCAGCTGGCGCCACAGACATTATCAATTACAAAACTGAAGATGTGGCTGAGCGTGTCAAACAGTTGACCAATGGACACGGCGTTGATGCCATCATTGATATGGATTTCTCGACCACCTCGACGCTGATTCACAAAGGCGTACTCAAAGCGCATGGCACAGTGGTCTGTTATGGATCGAATCAATTAGCTGATCATTCCATCCCTTTCAGGATCAGTCTGTTCGGTTCATTGAGTTATCAATTCTTTCTGGTGTATGACCTTGCACCGGCGCGACGCCTGGATGCACTTGAAGATCTCAATGAATTGCTGGTTGCTGGCAAACTGCAACATACCATCGGTGCGCGTTATACACTGTCAGATGTGGTTGCCGCCCATGAAGCAGTAGAGCAAGGTAGCGTCATGGGCAACATCGTGATTGATATCGACTAATCGTTCTGACTAATCGTTCAGTCACTTGATGAGCGTCAACGCCTTAGTCTGAAAACCCTGTGAACGCGTCACTGGGGGCGCCCCAACTGGTGTAGCCACCATCGACGGGGACGGTCACCCCGGTCATGTATGACGCTTGATCAGAGGCCAGAAACAGCATCACTTTGGCGATATCTTCTGGGGCACCGAGTCTACCCATCGGGGTGTGGCGCTCGATTTCACGCTGATCGAGTCGGCCTTGAGCAATGACGTTTTGAACCAAAGGCGTCAGAATATACCCAGGGGCAATCGCATTCACGCGAACCCCAGCAGCAGCCCATTCACAACCCATCGTGCGGGTAATCATAGAGATCCCGGCCTTGGCAGCACTATAGCCATTGCGCAACGTCAGTCCACTGATCCCTGCGATCGAACTGATATTAATGACACTACCCTTACCCTGCGCGATCATTTGCTTTGCGCAATTTTTGGTCATCATATAAGTGCCTGTCAGGTGGATGTCGATCAATCGACGAAACACGGCTACGTCTTGCTCAATGGTCGGCTTTGCTTGATCCGCAATACCCGCGCAGTTCACCAAGACATCAATACGACCATATTTTTCTATGACAGCGCCAACAACCCGATTAACCTGACCCTCGTCGGCAACATCGCAACTGATCCCTAAATGCTGGCTTCCAAAATACTGCTGCTCTAATTGTGCCGCGACACTCTCTGAGACCGCTTCGTTCAGATCAGCAACAACAACAATCGCACCTTCTTTGGCAAAGGCGTGGGCGCCCGCGAGACCAAGCCCACTTGCGCCACCAGTAATTAACACGACTTTTGATTCGAGCTCTTGATACAAGGTTGTCTCCTTTTTTGATATTTTTGATCACGCTATTCCAGCCATTGTGCTTTGCAATCAAGCATGGTTGGTTGCTCGACTGAAAAGCTAAATATTTCTCGAAAGCATGATATCAAGCTTGTAGCATTGATCGAAGCTCGTTTCTACTCTAACTTCTCCTTGCCGTCTGCTTGAACCTCGGGAATCATACAAATTTCAGCACCGTCAGCGGCAGAACTACATTCGCAACCGCCAGGACTATCAGTCGTGCATACCTCAGCATCGGTCTTTAGCTTCTCGTCAACAGACGCCAAAGAGAACGATCCGGCATTGGCATTCTGCGCAGTTGCGGCGGTGATAATACTTCTAGCCGTTGGTTGAGCCGTCGTCGGAAGCACAATCGTCGGTACAAGATTGATGCTGGTCGTTGTCGTCGTGGTCGTGGTGGTGGTCGTAGCGGCTTTAATCGTCAAGGCACCGTTCTTCACCACCACTGCATAATCGCTATTAGCACTAGCTTTCAGAGAATCAGCATAAGTGCCTGCAGTCACTCCGGAACCATAGCCAGAAATACTCAGGCCAATCGAGCTTGAGGTGTCAGACCCTTGCAAGCCCGATACGTTAGCAGCACTGTTAGTCTGCGTTGCGCCATTTTCGTTGCTCGTGGTACTACTGCCGTTCACGTTTAGCGTCGCTGGGGTAATTTTCAGCGATCCATCTTGCACCGTTGGTGTGTAATCCCCCGAGCCAACTTTCACCGAAAGTGCGTCAGAAACGGTCCCTTGACTGACGTGCGTTGCGGTGGCACTACCGGTGACAGATAGACCTATAGAACTAGCTGTATCGCTACCTTGCAAGCCGTTGAGCGTGTAGGTATTGGTCTGTTGAGCACCGTTGTAGACGTTGCTCGATGTATCACCAGTCACCGAGAGTGATACTGGTGTGATCGTCAAACTACCATTTTTGGTGGTTATGGCGTAGTTAGTCGATTTGACTGACCCCGCAAGCGAGTCAGCAACAGTGCCATCACTTACGTGCGTCGCAGTTGCACTACCACTCACCGATAATCCAATTGAGCTTGCTGTATCTTTCCCCTGCAACCCGTTGATTGAGTACGTGTTGGTTTGAGTGCCGCCATTGTAGGCAGTGGATGTTGTTGCGCCATTAATGGCAAGCGTTGCTTGGTTAATCGTCACATTATTGTTGGCAGACTGTGCCGTCTGGCTTGCCAACACGTAGTTACTCGCTAAGCCTGTCGTGCTACCCGAGCCACCGTTGGCCAGCGTGATGCCCGTGACATAGTTAGCACCATTCGCGCTCACGTTCGCATTGGCTGCCGCCGCCGTCCCGGTGTAACTCAACACCTCACCGTTCACGCCCGTGATCGACAGTTGGTCAGACGTCAGTGCAGTCGTTCCATCATACGTTTTAGTCGCACTCACCTTGGCAGCAGCCTGACCAATCGTCAGCGCACCATTCGTGATCGTGACGTTGTAGTTGCCATTACTCGTGCTCGCCGACGTGTTGTACGTGCCCGCGTTCTTGCCGCTCGCCGTATCACCCGTCACACCAAGATTGTCACTGTTGTACACCGTACCGGA